>DAOVXI010000205.1 GCA_030636245.1 Deltaproteobacteria bacterium | reverse complement strand
ATTTTGCTCGGACCGAGTTCCTTCTTTCTTCAAAGTTCCCGCGAGCGGGTATGCGGAGAGCGCCTGAATCCACAATATAGGAAAGGCAGAATAAGCATCGTAAGGGGCATTTAAATACTCTATTTGCGGATAAGAAAACAAGGTTGAGTTTTATGAGATCGCCCGCTGCCAAGGTCATGCACCATCCCTATATCGGAGGTCTTCTTGAGCATGTTCTTTCTCTGGCAAAGCTCTCGCGTCTTGTTTGTTCGCACTATGATGAGGTTGAAGAAGACCTTGTTCTGACCGGCTTGATACTTCATGACATAGGTAAGATTTATGAGTTAAGTTCCGAGGCAGGTTTCGATTATACCTCAGAGGGCAAGCTGATCGGTCACATCACGATGGGCGTTGAGATAATCAGTAAAGCCATCTCAAAGCATAAGGATTTCCCTCAAGACCTTGCCATAAAACTTAAGCATGTAATGCTCAGTCATCACGGCCAGCTTGAGTACGGCTCACCAAAAAGACCAAAGACCATGGAGGCGCTGGTAGTCTCATACCTGGATGATCTTGACGCAAAGGTAAATATGTTCTCAAGGGCGATCACCTCAGAGGACGGGGATGAGAACTGGTCTCCCTTCAACAGAAGTCTTGAGAGGTATATTTATAAAGGTGGTGGTCTTGAGGATAGACCAACGGAACCCTCCGCAAAAGACGATAAAAAAGAGGGCGACAAAAAGGCTGATCAGAACGAACTCTTTTAAGTAAAGTATTTATATATACTCAGATGGAGCATTTATCGTTTAGCGGCTTAGGGCTACACACCGGGCAAAACTCCTCGCCTATATCAAGCGGGCAGTCATGACCGCACTCAGCGCAACAAACACACTCATCAGTATTATTTCCGCAAACCGGGCATTTTTCGTCACTCATCCCGAACACCTCCTCTGTCTCTCGCTTACTTAAAGTATAGACCCATTCAGCGGTATTGCAAGAGCTGTGATAATTAAAGAAATAATATCGTATGGCTTGACTTGCATGGTGTGGCGTAAGATAATTTAAAAAAACAAAGTCGTCTGTTACCCAGGCGAAAAGGAGGCAGTATGGATTCTTATTATAACCCTGAAGATCTTGGAAAATTCGGTACCGTTGGGGAGAACGCGCCGGAGTTGTGGAAGAAGTTCAATGAGTGGTATGGAAGTGTTTTCAAGGAGGGTGCGTTGAGTGCGAGGGAGAAGTCGCTGATAGCGCTTGCCGTTGCTCATGCCGTTCAATGTCCGTACTGTATTGACGCGTATACGCAGGACAGTCTTGAGAAGGGCTCCGATAAGGATCAGATGACAGAGGCCATTCACGTTGCGGCGGCCATTAAAGGCGGTGCGGCCATGGTCCATGGGGTACAGATGAGGAATAGCGCGGCGAAGGTGGAGCTTTAATGCAGGGAGAGGCTTATAAAGACCTTAGCTTCGGGCTGAGTAAGGGCTCTTTCGCGGCGACATTGACGGACTTAGATCTAACTCCTTTATACGCTAGTTCTCTTAAGACACTTCAGGTAAATCTTGGGAATGTCTGCAATCAATCATGCAAACATTGCCATGTTTATGGCAGCCCTGAGGCAGGAGTGGTAATGAGCCGCAACGTTATGGAGGCGTGTCTTGATGCATTGAAAGGTTCCGGGGTAGAGACCGTGGACTTAACAGGCGGAGCCCCCGAGATGAACATTGATCTCAAGTGGTTCGTAACCGAGCTTACAGGGACGGGGCTAAGGGTTATAGTAAGGAGTAATCTTTCTATCCTGAGCGAAGAGGGATCTACGGAGCTGCCTGAGTTCTTCAGGGATAGAGGGGTTGAGATAGTAGGTTCGTTACCTTCCTTGAATGAAGCGGTAACGGACAGGGTACGTGGCAAGGGGGTTTTTGCACGCTCCATCGAAGCGCTTAAGAAGTTGAATGCCTTGGGTTATGGTGAGAGCCTCGTTTTAAACCTTGCCTGCAATCCGGGCGGGGCCTTTATGGCACCACCCCAGTGCTCTCTTGAAAAAGAGTTCAGGGAAGAGCTCTTAAATGATTACGGCATTATATTTAACTCTCTTTTTACCATAACCAATATGCCTGTCGGGCGCTTCTATGACTTTCTGAACCGCTCCGGAAACATGAACACTTATATGCAAAAATTAAAAGGTGCCTTTAATAAGGATGCGGCAAAAAGTGTTATGTGCAGAGAGATGCTTTCCGTCGGCCCTGACGGCTCAATCTATGACTGCGACTTTAACCAGATGCTTGGTCTCAAGTGCGGCTACGGTTCGCCTGACAATATCAGTGACTTTAATGAGGAGAAGATCGTTAAGCGAAGAATAGTTGTCGGAGAGCACTGCTATGGATGTACGGCCGGCGCAGGCTCAAGCTGCGGCGGTGCTGTTGCAACTGATTAGGTGAGAGGATCAATAATTTTTCATGGAAGTAGGGTGAGAAAATGGAAAAAGCACTTATAGTAGGCGGTACATTCAACCCTGTCCAT
>DAOVXI010000090.1 GCA_030636245.1 Deltaproteobacteria bacterium | reverse complement strand
TTACTTTCAACGATAATATGCAACAACAAAGCTTGACGCTGGGAAATGAACTCATACTCCATAGAGTTCAGGGTATTGGTACTAATAAAAGCGTCATAGTATAGTTCATCCGCAGCATCAGTGATCTTGCTCACATTATACAGACCCACACCTCCCCCAACCCCCATCATACCGAGAAGAATAAGGAAGATCACCAGAAGCTTTGTTGAGATATTAAGTGATTTAAAGAAATTCATAGGTACCCTTGTCGAAAGTTAATATGAACGTTAACTAACCTGAGCTTCTACTAAGACTACAATGCAAACCATATTTCCATTATCATCAAAGATAGGCTGAACATTAATTCTAGCATCCCCTTCAGGGTTCGCCGCATCAACCAGATACGGCAACTTAGCCTCATAACTGCCGACAATGCCCTTGAAAGCTGCCTTGAGCACACCAAGTCCTTCGCCGGCCTTAAAGGCTTCATCCATCAGGATATTATAACTGTCCATAAGTGCCGCATCCGAGCCGAGACCGATGATGCTGTTCATAAGCTTATTGGAGTATATACACAGTCCATCTTTGTTAAAGGCCGCTATAGGCATAGCGAATTGAGATAGTATCTTCTCAAAGAAGCGCTTTTGTTCGTGCTCTCCGTAGAACAAACGTGAGTAACCAACAGCCACACCGATGTTTGCGGCCAGTGCCCTGAAGTAGATCTCGTCATCCAACTCAAAGTTATCATCCTTATAAGCGGTAAGTAATACCCCGATAACAACATCTCCTTGTATCACTGGTGTCAACGCAACTTCAGTAACCGCCTCTGCCCTGAGCGTGCCCATCATACGCTCATCCGGAAAACCATCTAAATTAGAGAAAACCAGGGAGTCGGGTACCCCCATGACTACCTTATCCCCTTCAAACCCGATCTCTTTCATAACCTCTGCCGAGTGAAAGAACTGACCGGAGAAACCCTTTGAAACCTTAAGTACGTATTCTTCACCTTCTAAAATATATATAGCTGCCGCACAAGCCTTGGTGTACTCGATAGCTCCTTGAGCAGCTGACATAAAGACCTCAAAAGGTGAAAGCGACTTGCCTGCGGTCGAGGAAAGCTTATACAACACCTCTATCTTTCCGGCAAGATACTGGTAACCTATCATAGTGTCAAAATAACTCTTCTCAGCCTGCTCTTTAGCCTCATAAGCGTCACTCAAGAGCACGCTCACCCCGTCGGCAAGACCCTTTGCCGAGCCGCGCAGCTCTGCCACATCAAGAGACTTTTCCCCATCTTTTTCACAGACATCCAGCCTCGAACAAAGTTTTTTTATGGACGTAAGCTCTCCATAATAAAAAAATCCGCCTGTGGTTAAAATTATAATAAGGAAGATAACAAGCAAGAACAGCAGCACGTCACGCCTATCCTTTAAGGAAGAGTTTCTTTCACCCTTCACCTCCAGGATAAGCTTGTTCAAAAACTCATTCAGTGCATAAGCTTTAGTGTCTACGGTGTAATGGATGAGGTGCGCTTCTTCTTCAGTGGTAATGTCAACAACATTTAAGGTTTTTTCACGAACATCACCCCAGTTGTCGATCACCTTCGCGACCATATTGATCGCCAGGTCATTTCTATTGATAACCTTGGCATACCTTGGCAGGTAGAGTTCCTTCATGCTGGAATCCAACGCATCAACACTTTGAAGGACTATAGCATTGTCATTTGTCAAATAACGTTTTTCTACGACATGAATGTCGAGGACGAACTCCAGTTCAATGACACTTATCTTGAGCTCCGAGAGTTTCTGCAGTAATAAGTCGTAGGCGCCAAAAACCTTGTTTTGATGAATTGAGTACCACGTAATAATGGTTGGAAAGGCACAGAAAAGTACCATGAGATACAAAAACTTCTTGATTATGCCGGGATGTTTTTTATTCCTTGCCATAGGATCTTGTGTGCCGCCTTCAGCACCTCTCAAAAAAACTTTTAACGGGTAGGAACGATTAGTTGTTCAACCCAATAACTTCTCAACACTTTCCTTGAACTCGGCAAACTGCATAGGCTTACTTAAACAGTTATCTGCACCGGCCTCAAGTACTTTGGAGACATCTTCATCTCCACCAAAACCTGTTATTGCCAAGATCTTTGTATCAGAGGTTTTCTCATCGGCCCTAAGACGTCTGCATACTTCAAGGCCGTCTATGCGAGGCATCTTGATGTCCAGGACCAAAAGCTCGGGCCTGAATGAACCAACCTTTATAAGAGCTTCATATCCATCTCCGGCCACCTCTATGTCATAGTAATTATCTTTTGAAGCTTCCAAAGCTTTTTTAAGAAAACCGACCATTGAGGTGTCATCATCAACGATCAAGACCTTCCTTTTAACAGGAACTCCATTATCCTTAACATGAAGCCTGTACTTAACTATAAATCGCCTGAAGTCATCACGCTTTATCCTGAAGTGACCTCCAGGGGTTTTAAATGCCGGCAGCTTGCCGGCACTGATCCATTTTTTTACTGCATTTATTGTAACGTGACTAAGCTCCGCCACTTCTCCGGTTGTATACGGCTTCTCATCGTTGCTCATATTTATCTTGTACCCTCCCCCTAAAGAGTAAAAGCCAAAAACTAACTATAGCCTTACTAAAAGTTACATTTTTATATATCTTGAGCTGTCTTCGCAACATTACGATTTACTTAGTAATATTAACCTTCATTAGAACTGATGTCAAGCACTCTGCATGAAAAACATAACTTCTGGATCTAATTGAACAAACTCAAGCAAAGGGCTTCTCTTTCATAGCTTCCTTATTCCAGACAAGCTTCCTGGCTTTCTTCTCCCATATATATCCGAAGGATAAGGAAAAAGCCGCACCCACGGCAAGCAGGATAACGGCATAACCGAGCGTGCGATCCCTTAAGATAGCTGAGATAACCAAAGCGAACTCAAATACTATAAGTGGTATATATATTCTCCACTTCTTCCATTTAGATATCTCTATATCGAGATTTTCCGCTTTTGCCTCGATAAATGACAAGAAATCATCGAAAGCCATGGTTTCGCCGCCGCCTTGACGTGAGAACCTGTCATCTTTATGCAGGGTAAGTATTTTACCGCCATGCAGGAACAACTGCGCCTTAACCCTACCCATTGAAGCGACAGATCTGAAGCCAAGCACATCTGAAAAACCAATTGTCATATCGTCAAAACTAAAATCAACTTCAGTTACGGTAATCTCTTTCATATCAAGCCTTATCCCATCTTTTAGCAGTACTTACATTAACAACAAGCGGCACCTTAAGTTTGATGACGCCCTCCATCTCTTCTATTAAAAGGGCTTCTACCTCTACACTCTCACTGTCCTTTACCTCAAGTACAAGTTCGTCATGGACCTGAAGGAGCATCCTGGATGAAAAGTTTGAAGAAAGACGCTTATCAACACTTATCATTGCGGCCTTTATGATGTCTGCCGCCGAACCCTGCACCGGGGTATTTACGGCAACCCTCTCGCCAAAACGCACTACCTGAGGCGAGGTTGCACTAAGCTCCGGCACGAAACGCCTGCGTCCATAGATAGTCTCGGTATAACCCTTCTCCGTAGCATCCTCAATTGTTTTATCAATAAAAGCACTCACACCGTTATAGTGAGCAAAATACGCGGCTATATACTCGGAGGCCTCCCCCATCGAAGTACCAAGCTCTGCAGCAAGCCCGTGCGGGCCCATCCCGTATATAATTCCAAAGTTTATCGCCTTTGCGCGTCTACGCATCTCAGATGTTACAAGCCCCGGCATTATATCAAAAACCTCGCTTGCGGTCCGTTTATGCACATCCTCACCTGAGATAAAAGACTCTATCAGTGTCTTATCACCTGAAAGATGAGCAACAAGCCTCAGCTCAACCTGAGAGTAATCGGCCGCCATGAGCTTATAACCTTTTTTTGCGATAAAGGCACCGCGTATCTTGGGTCCATACTCTCCCTTGATCGGTATGTTCTGCATATTCGGGTTAGAGCTGGAAAGCCGTCCCGTGGCTGTAGAGCTCTGGTTGAAAGTGGTGTGCACACGTCTTGTGTCCTTGTCCGCAAGGACCAAGAGCGCATCGATATAGGTACTCTTAAGTTTAGCTATCTGACGATACGCTATTATCTTCTCAGGTATCTCGTGCTGTGTTGCAAGCTTGGTCAAGACAGACTCATCAGTTGAGAAACCGGTCTTGGTTTTCTTTACCGGTTTAAGACCAAGTTTTGTAAATAACAGCTCCGAGAGCTGCTTCGGAGAGGCGATATTAAATTCATAACCGGCCATCCTATATAACTCTTCGGTAAGATCTTTAAGTTTACCTTCCATCTCGAGTTGAAGTTTTTCAAGCCTCCCTGTGTCGACCTCTATACCCAAGAGCTCCATCCCTGAGAGGACCTTCGAAAGAGGCAGCTCCATCTCTTCGAACAACTTTATTAGCCCCGCATCCTTAAGCTCTTTCTTGAGAAGCGGAGTAAGCTCTTCAATTGCCTGGAGCTTCATGGCCGAGCTCACCGCTGTGCTACCAATATTAAGCCGTTGCTCGATCTTAAGATAATAAAGGTCTTCCACTTTATGCGAAGCTGATGGATTAAGAAGATATGAGGCCAGCGCTATATCCATCGCCACCCCTGCCACATCAACACCGTAAGTGCCAAAAAAATTAAAGAGAGCCTTGCTGTTCTCAGTAATCTTTTTCACCTTTTCATTCTCTACCAGCTCCTTTAGTGACTCAACAACATCTTTTTCACTAAGTGCTTCGTTAAAACGAAAAACAAAGGCATCCTTGCCAATAGCCTTGACACCGATAGACTTTTCTTCCTTATCCTTTTCCTCAAACCCGGAAAGAGTTAAACAAAGCTCTTTAACATTACCAAAGCCCTTTACTGCTTCTTTCGCGTCATCAATGTTTTCAATTACCTTATGATCAACAACCGCCAAAGCCTCACCGCCATCATCTGCCGGCATTATATCCTTTAGGAGTTTGGTGAACTCAAGCTCAAGAAAAAGCGGCTCCAGCGTCTCAAGATCAGCCTCCTTAAGCTTGAAGGATTTGAGAGTAAACGTAAGAGGTACGTTATCATGTAGCGTTGCAAGCTCTCTTGACAGCAGCGCGTTGTCCTTATGCTCCTTAAGCCTTTCCTTCAGCTTTTTTCCGCTAACATTATCAGCGTTAAGGAAGACCTCGTCAAAGGAGCCGTATTCGTTAAGTAGTTTTGCCGCGGTCTTTGGACCTACCCCTGCTATACCCGGGATGTTGTCAGCGGTGTCCCCTGCGAGTGAGAGCAGATCTCTTACAAGCTCCGGCGGAACACCTAACTTCTCTTTGACCTCACCCCTGCCAAGCACCTTGTCCTTTGCGTGCTCAAGTATGAAGACATTCTCGTCCACGAGCTGACACAGGTCCTTATCCCCTGTCACAATAAATATCTCAATATCTTCGCCCTTGAGTTTCTTAACAATAGTTGCAAGAATATCATCCGCCTCATAGCCGGAAAGCTCAAGGAGCGGTATGTTAAGCGCGGTTGTAACCTCTTTAATATAATCTATCTGGGCAACAAGCGCGTCCTCCATGGGTTTGCGCTCTGCCTTATAACCTTCAAAGAGCTCGTGACGTATGGTCGGCCCCTTAAGGTCGAAGGCAACAGCAATGTAATCAGGAGAGTAGGAGGCGATTATTTTTCTTAGCGTCTGGGTATAGCCGTAGGTAGCGTTCGTTGGAAGCCCCTTTGAGTTAGAGAAAGGAGGTATCGCGTGATAAGCCCTGTACACGCATGACATGCCGTCTATTATTATGAGTTTTTTCTTTGCCATTTAATGATTATAAAGACCAAAACATAGGTCTCTTAAGGTGGGGGTATCTTACTTCAGATATACATTTTATGCAAGGCGGCTTATCCGTCCATATCAAAAGCGTTCTTTATGTATTCGGTATCAACACTTTCGCCGTCCACAACGATCGAGATAACATCAAACCTTATCGGGGTGTCTTCATCAATATTATTCTTGCTGAGATACTCAAGCGAAGCTTTGATTATCTTTTCCTGTTTTCTTCTGTCTACCGATTCGAATGGTTTCGCGATCGAGTGCTTGCCCCGTGTCTTAACCTCAACAAAGAGAAGCGTGCCATCTTCATCGGCAACCACATCGATCTCTCCCATCCTTGTTCTAAAGTTACGTTCAAGCACCTTGCAGCCGGCTTTCTTAAGCATCCGGACGGCATGATCCTCGCCGTAGGTACCCATATCCTTTTTTGCGCCAGCTCCGTGCTTGAATAAACGAGTTAATATAGACATAACTACACTCTCTACTTCTTCCCGCTATAACTAAAGGACCTTCTATGTATGGGAGAAGGACCACTTAAATTTAACGCCGCAACATGCTCCTTTGTGGGGTAACCTTTGTTGCGCTCGAAGTTATACGCGGGGTAAATTATGTGGTAGGCACGCATGATGGTGTCCCTCGTGGTTTTTGCTATTATAGAAGCCGCGGCTATGGTTACGCTTTTATTATCGCCGCCTATTACGGCCTTTTGCTCTACATCCATATCCTTAAGCGTAAACTTACCATCGATAAGCACAATGTCGGGTTTTATGGAAAGCGCCAAGACGGCTCTACGCATGGATATAAGCGCGGCGTTATGGATATTTATCTCATCAACCTCTTCAGGCCAGCAGGTTGCAACCGAAACACACGGTGAGCTTTTATAGATCAGTTTTGAAAGGAGTTCTCTTTTTACGGCGGTAAGTTTCTTGGAATCACGAATACCAAGCCCCAAGAGATCGGGGCTGAAAACAACTGCGGCGCTGACAACAGGGCCGGCCAAAGGGCCTCTTCCTGCTTCGTCAACGCCGATAATATTTTTAAAACCTTTGCTTAAAGCCTCACGCTCTAAGTTATCCATAACAAGGGGGGGGCTAAACCTTAAACCCTGTCTCTTGTCTTAACCCTTGCGGCCTTACCTTTTAACTGCCTGAGATAGTAGAGCCTTCCCTGTCTGACCTTGCCTCTGGTCTTAACCTTTATGGACTCAACTGAAGGTGAGTGCAGTGGGAACACCCTCTCCACCCCAACTCCGTAGGAAATCTTCCTAACGGTAAAGGTAGCTCTGGTTCCGCCCCCGCGCCTTCTAAGCACAACTCCTTCAAAGGCCTGAACCCTTTCCTTCTCACCCTCTTTGATCTTAACATTTACTATAACAGTATCCCCTGCACGAAAGAGCGGGATGTCAGTCTTTAAATATTCTTTTTCTATTTCGCTTAAAATACTCATCTTATTCTCCTCATTCTCCTCTTTCTACTAAAACGACTAAATCCATATACCTAGAATTGATTATTTTACTTTAGGACAAACCTATTGTCAATCAATAAAACACGGATACAGCTGATTTTCTCTATTTTTTCTTAAGATTAAAGAGCAACCGCTTTGCCTCATCAGTTAAAAGCTCTGTATTTTCAATTTTAGCAATAATATC
>DAOVXI010000131.1 GCA_030636245.1 Deltaproteobacteria bacterium | reverse complement strand
TCCCGTGTAACTTTAACAGCTCTAAGTTCATTTGTTTTTCGGTCGTCGGCTCTCTTCATTTTTTGTCTTTTATCTCCGTATTCTCCATCCTTGCATAACCGGGAAGTCCTCTGAGTGTGGCATCGAGTTTTCTTACTCCCTTTGCTATCGCGTAGGCGATGGTCTGTTGGATTATTGATTTTGAAAGTTCATTCTCTTCTTTTGGGTTGGATATAAAACCGATCTCAATCAGGACCGCAGGCATGGTGGCTCCGTCGAGCACGATAAAGGGAGCCTGCTTGACCCCACGGTCCTCGCCGTTGGTGGCCTTTACAATTGCACTATTGATTATCTCTGCTGCATCCTGGCTTCTTCTGTGAGCTTCTGACTGGTTCAGGTCGAATAGGATGGCCGATATGTCTTCATTGTCGCTGCCTTTGGTGTTGCCTGATCCGCCACCTGAGCTGTTTTCCATCTCTGCGGTTTTTTGTGCTTCGTCGTCACTTGCTTCAGGGCTTAGAAAATACGTCTCAATTCCGTTAGCGGCTCTTCTCTTTGAGGCATTGGCATGGATGCTTACGAAAAGGTCGGCCTTGAGGTCATTGGCTATCTTGGTCCTGTCCTCTAGCGGGATGAACTTATCGGTGCTGCGTGTGAGATATATCTTAGCCTTTGTTGTTCTTGATAGTATGCCTTTGACCTTCTTGGCGATATTGAGCGTCAGGTCCTTTTCTTTAAGCCCTCCGGGTCCTTTGGCACCCCAATCCTCACCTCCGTGACCAGGGTCTATGACAATGATCTTGAGCGGGCGGATGGTCTCTGGCGCACCTATGGCAAAGGTTGACGTGAAAACCGCTGATAACAGCAGGACAAATAATAAGAGGGTATTTTTTGATGCCTTGATCATCCTGCTATTTTAATTTATACGGAGGAGAAAATCAATTGAAAGCGTAGGAAAGTGGGGGGCAGGGGTAATGCTCACAATGTTACCCTAGTTGCAATGGTACCTGTTGTGTGCGATATTTTAGTGTATAAGGGGAATCATGCTTATTTTAGAGTTCATATTGTGCTCAGCCGTTGTTGTTCTCTGCGGTACCAAGCTTTCAAAGTATGGTGATGTTGTCGCGGAGAAGACAGGGCTAGGCAGGGCATGGGTGGGGCTAATAATGCTTGCGTCCATTACAAGCCTTCCGGAGCTCATAACAGGGGTTAGCAGTGTTGCCTTTGTTGGGGCACCGAATATTGCCATAGGGGATATTATGGGCTCATGTGTCTATAATCTCGCCATAATAGGTTTTATAGATATTCTGAATGGCAGGCGTCCGCTTTTTCTGGGGGCCGACAGAGGACACCTCCTGAGCGCCGGCTTTGGGATCATCCTCATAGGTGTAGCCGTATTTTCTATCTTAAGCGCCTATATTGTTCCTGTTTTTGGGCATGTGGGGCTGTATGTTCCCGTAATAGCGATCATATATATCTTCGGGGTAAGGGCCGTGTATTATTATGAAAAAACGGAGCTTGCAAGGTTTGTTAAAGAGGGTGAGCGAGAGCGCGAGCTTAGGTACCCCGGCCTTACGCTTAAGAAAGCATTATACATGTATGCGCTTAACGCATTCTTAATAGTAGTGGCCGCAACCTTTCTGCCCTTTATAGCTGACGACATCGCAAGCGCAACAGGACTTGGCCATACCTTTGTGGGGAGCATCCTCGTTGCCACCACAACGAGTTTGCCTGAGCTTGTTGTAAGCATAGCGGCCGTACGTATCGGAGCTCAGGACCTTGCCATAGCGAACATGCTTGGGAGTAATATGTTCAACATACTGGTGCTTGCAGTAGACGATATTCTGTATACAGAGGGCGCTATTGTGGCCAGGATCAGTCAAACCCATGCAGTGACAGGTGTTATAGCCATTATTATGACCGGGGTTGTGGTGGCTGCATTAACTTACCCGCCAAAGAAAAAAGTCGTGGGCGTTGTTTGCTGGTACTCTGCACTTCTGTTGCTTCTGTGGTTCGTAAGTTTCTTATCCCTGCTTGCGGCAAGCGGCCAGTAAGGCGCTCTAAAGTTAAACACCTTGACATAAATGTCCTTTTTTTGTATTTTAATTTAAGGAAGATACTGTAAAATTGGAAAAAACAGAACCATTTTCAGGGCTATAAGTATTGTTTTTGTTGCGTTAATCTTTTATGAAGGAAAGGATGGAGTATTATGAAAAAAGTTTTGATGTTAGCCGCGGTAAGTCTTATGGTGTTCACATTCGTTTCAGGCTGTGCCACCCCTAAGACAAGTGGAAAGGGAACCCAGGTAGATAGTTCAACTCCTGTTAGCACGAGTGATGAGGTTCCGTATGAGCGTGGAGCCATTGATGAAGGACTTAAGAACGTATACTTTGATTATGACCGCTATACCCTGGATACAAACGCGAGGAATGTTCTTAAAAGCAATGCCGCCATACTTAAGGCAAATGAGAAAATTACAGTAACCATAGAAGGCCATTGCGATGAGCGCGGAAGTAACGAGTATAACCTTGCGCTTGGTGAGAGAAGAGCCAGTGCGGTAAAAAACTATCTTACAAGGCTTGGCGTAAGCTCTAAACGTATTAAGATAACAAGTTATGGTGAGGAAAAGCCACTCTGTAATCAGTCAAACGAGAGTTGTTGGCAGAAGAACAGGCGTGCATACTTTGGTATCAACTAATCTAACTTTATTGTTTTAGTGAAGGGAAGGTCTGTTATGAAAAAAGCTATAATGCTTGTGGTTATTGGTTTTGCTGTGTTGGCATTTGTTACCGGTTGCGAAACGACCAGGACCAGTGGGCAGGGTAAGCAGCCTTCCGGTCAGGTTGACGGCCAAATAGGTGATGGTAAAGATCAGACCATGAGAGACACGGACAGCGGCATTCTTGTGACCGATGTGGTTGATGGCGAGGAAGTAACAGTAGGTGAGATAAGTGATGTGTACTTTGCCTATGACAGCTATAGCATAAGCGCGGACGCAAGAGCGGTACTAAAGGAGAACGCGCGTATCCTTAATGCGAACGAAAACCTGAGGATCACAATAGAAGGTCACTGTGATGAGCGTGGGAGTGCTGAGTACAACATGGCGCTTGGAGAGAGAAGGGCTACAGCGGTCAAGAACTACCTTAAGAGACTTGGTGTAAGCACAAAGCGCATAAAGATGACAAGCTATGGCAAGGAAAAGCCGGTATGCTTCAGCTCTAATGAAAGTTGTTGGCAGAAGAACAGGCGCTCTCATTTTAAAGTTAATAAGTAATACCTGATAATTAGCAAGAGCTTAAGGGGCGTTCTGAGATAATAAGGACGCCCCTGTTTTTTTGATGATCTTATTTTAAGGGAGAGGTTTAATGGAGTTTCTTTCTGAGCAGTACCACGAACCGATTAAGAACATAGTTATCTTTCTGGCTGTATTTGTTTTCAGCTCAGTTGTTCTTTTTACGTTAAGGCGAGTCGTGCTTGGTGCCTTTAGGCGGGTTGCCGACAAGACTGATATGAAGTTTGATGACATAATTCTTCGCTCTGTTAAGAAGCCCTCCTTCTGGTGGGTTCTTGCCATAAGCCTCTATGTGGCGCTTGCCACATCAAAGTTCCCTGAGAGCTACACCGGGTACGGGCTTAAGGCCATATACATCCTTATAATATTCTCCGCTACGGTCGCTTTAGCAAGCTTCTTTACAGCTATTTTTCAGCGCTACATTGAGAAGAGCGGCGCGGGTGTGCCCGCAACCGGGCTTACCAGGACATTAATAAATGCCGGCGTTCTGACCATTGGTTTTTTGATAATACTGAATGGTCTGGGGATAACCATAACCCCTCTTTTAACGGCTCTTGGTGTTGGTGGTCTTGCCGTGGCCCTTGCTCTTCAGGATACTCTTTCGAACTTTTTTGCAGGTGTTCTTATTGTTGCGGAGAAACCTCTTAAGGTCGGTGACTTCATAAGACTTGATAGCGGCGAGGAAGGTTACGTCGAGGATATAGGGTGGAGAAGCACCAGGATAAAAAAGATACAGAACAATATGATAATAATACCGAACAGCAAGCTTTCACAGTCGGTCATAACCAACTTCAATATGCCGGAGAAAAGACTTTCGCTTCTTATCCCGGTGGGCGTTAGCTACGCAAGTGATCCGGATAGAGTGGAGGAGATTTTGATGGATGTCGCTAAAAAAGCCATAGGTGAGGTAAAGGGGATTGTTACGGATCCCTTGCCTCTTGTGAGGTTCAGCCCGGGTTTTGGTGAAAGTTCTCTTGATTTTACGGTAATATGCTATATCTCCGAGTTCGTGGACCGCTATTTTGTGCAAAGCGAGATACGTAAAAGGATATTTAAACGTTTCAAAGAGGAGGGAATAGAGATACCGTTCCCAGTGAGGACCGTCCACCTCAAGCAAGATAGCTGATTCTGGTGTATAATGGTATTGTGTCTGTTTTGGCACTGACTTTTGCCCCGGGGGGGGGGTTATGGTCAAGACAGAGCATCTTAAATCTTATGAGTGCAACGCGCTCGTGAAGATGACCGGATGCAAGGGGGGTGACATAATAGAGTTTTTGGAGATACTTAAACAGGTAAGTTCCTGTAGTATCTTTCATCATATGCATCAATACTTCCTTAGACCACACGAAAAATTTCCGCATATTCAAATGATCTTGCCATATGGGCAGCCGATGCCATGGAGGACAAGGTTTCGTTCGAGAGGATCGCTAGGCCCTTCGTATTTGACTCCATTGACGACGTAAGGGACGAGACCGTGCGTATCATGATTGACCACCTGAAGGAATACCCCGCTTTGAGGCCGGTACCGCAGTTCATCTTTGATAGGAGTTTATTTTGAATATACCTAGAAAAACCTATGAGTTTTTACTGTCCCGTTGGTCGCGAGTGGCGGATCACTTTGGCTTCAGCTTGTCGCTGAAGATGCTCATAGCTCTGTTGCC
>DAOVXI010000061.1 GCA_030636245.1 Deltaproteobacteria bacterium | reverse complement strand
GAACATGGCTTGCGAAACCAACACGCATGGAGCTTGAAAGGTTTTCTCAGACTAATGAAAGAAAACAGTAACGGCCGCAACTGTTTAGCTTAATATAAAAAGCCCCTTGCACAGAACAAGGAGCTCAAAAAAAATCACACAAGATTGGACCGGTAACTGACGATAAAAGTAACCACCGAAAGCGGCACGGTCCTAGAAACACTAAACTTTACTGTTCAATAATTAACTACGGGCTCTTTGCATGCGAGCTGCCTTATGGACGGATGGAACGGGCCCGCAACAATATTTTCCTTAAGAGACTCAGTTGGATGAAGCCCCACCTTAATAACCGTAATAGAAGCCCTCTCAAATATAGCAAGTGCTTCTCTTAAGATAGAGACCATGCGAGAAAGCTCCCAGGGTTCATAATTACCACTTTCATACATGGTATAAAGAGGAGTATCTTTCATCACAAGCACTGGATATATCCTGACAAAGTCAGGTTCAAGCCTGACAACTTCTCTCATTGTCATAAGTATCGTTTCAACTGTATCACCCGGCAAGCCCGGCATTACCTGTGCTCCAACCTTCATTCCAAAGCCTTTGAGCACCTTAAAGGCTTCTCTTGTTGACTCTACGCTGTGACCTCGTCCGGACAATCGAAGAACCTCATCATCCATTGACTGCACACCAAGCTCAACTGTTCTAACATGGTTATCCTTCAGAAAAACTACCTTATCTCTATCAATGTAGTCAGGACGGGTTGAGATCCTAACAGATGAGATCCTTCCGTCCCGGATAAAATTATCAACAGCTTCCAAATAACCCCTCTGATCGTTCTCGCTTAGGCCGGTAAAACTTCCACCGTAAAAAGCCACCTCACTCTCTCCGCCGCCTTTCCATGTGGAGAGATATTCATTTATGGTAGCAACTACCGCAGCCTGATCTGGCAGCACTCCCTCACCGGTTATACCTGCCTGATCACAGAATACACATTTAAAGTCACACCCGCCAAAGGGAATGAAAATTGGTATGATCATTTTTTTCTTTCTCGCCACGTCAACTTTCCTTTGAGAGCATTTCCTTCAAGGCAACTCGTGCGGCCTCTTGTTCTGCATCTTTCTTTTTATGAGCCCTGCCCTCTCCATACAAAATATTATTTATATAGGCCTCTACTGTAAATATACGGTCGTGCGGGGGACCTTCTTCACCCACAACTTTATACTCTGGAGCAGCCCTGTAAGCGCCCTGACTTACCTCCTGCAGCCTTGACTTGTAATCAGTAAAGGCATGTCCGCTGTCAGTGGCCATCAACTTATTAAAGAGCTTCATAATAACCTCTGACGCGCTATCCATTCCTCCATCTAAATAAACAGCCCCTATGAGAGCCTCAAACGCATTCGAAAGTATCGATGGGTTACTCCTGCCACCGCCTTTACCTTCACCTTTACCAAGCTTTAGGAGGCTTCCCATCTCAAGCTCTATTGCGATATTGGCAAGCGCACGTCCATTAACAAGCGCGGCTCTTTTCTTGGTAAGCCCTCCTTCAGCCATCTTTGGGAAAAGTTCGTAAAGCATCTTACTTATGACCATTGAAAGAACCATATCTCCAAGAAACTCGAGTCGCTCATTGCTTTCACTGTCCACGTCAGACTCATTGACATATGAACTATGACAAAAGGCCTTGTCCACAAATGACATGTCGTTAAATTCATAACCTATGGCCTTCTCAAGCGCAACGACTTCAACGTTCTTACTCATAATTAGCAGAAAACCCCTTCCTCGGTTGCATTACACACTTTGACATTTAATAACTCCCCCTTGTCCCCTGGAGTTACATTCCCTTTTTCCATAAAAGCCGTGATGTAATTACCACTCCTACCTTTTATCCGCCCATCACTGCCTACTTTTGACTCGAACAAAACCTTGAGATTCTTTCCGATATAACTCTCATGAAATTCTTTACATTTTATCATATCCACTTCTCTCATCTTAGCACAACGTTCCTTGATGATCTTACCGTTCAGATGATCGGGCATTAATGCGGCTACGGTCCCATCCCTCTTTGAGTAAGGGAAAACATGCATATATGAAAAAGGAAGTTCCTTTAAGAGCGCAAGAGTATTATTGAACTCCGCCTCACCTTCTCCAGGAAAGCCGCCTATAACATCAGTTCCAATAGAGACGTCCTTAATGCCATTATATACCCTCATTATCTTTTCTTCCAACTCAACTGTACTATATGGCCGTCTCATAAGTTTCAATATTTTATCATCACCGCTCTGGATGGGCAAATGCAGATGGTTGCATATGCTGTCACTGCTGCCTATGAGCTCAATAAGCTCATCCGTTACCTCGTCAGGATCAAGTGAACTCAAACGAACTCGCATTGGAAATTTTTCTTTAACTACTTCTCTTAATAATGTGGTAAGGCTTTTATCTGCCTGATCCGCACCGAACGCACCGAGGTGTATACCTGTAAAGACGATCTCCTTAAAACCGGTCTGTACCATAGCTTCTATCTCTCTAAGTACATCTGCCTCCTTTACGCTCTTTGACACCCCTCTAGCCATTGGTATTATGCAAAAAGCACATTTACGATTACAGCCATCCTGTATCTTAAGGTTAGCTCTGGTCCTTCCCTTAAAGGCAGCTGCGCGAAGCGTGAACGGAGTTCCTGCCTTATAATCACTCACTCGGCTCCTGCTGCCCTCGGAGCTTCTGCCCTCCACTATGCAATCTATAATCTTAGCCTTATCAGGGTTCCCCAGTACGTGGTCTACGCCGTCAATCTTTGAAACCTCATCAGCCGACACCTGTGCGTAGCATCCTGTTACGATAATAACTGCCTCAGCGTTTATCTTTCGTACCTTCCTTATGAGTTGGCGCGACTGATAATCCGTTTTATTGGTAACAGTGCATGTGTTTATTATATAAACATCAGCATGCTCACTGAAGTGAACGAGATCGTACCCTTCTACGGTTAACAGCTCCTCAATGGCACTGGTATCGTACTGATTTGAACGGCAACCAAGAGTAGTTATAGCCACACTTTCTTTTTTATTCAAAACCTTCACTTTATTGCTTCCGTTATCCAACCACCGCCAATAAGTTCATCGCAGACATAAAACACAACCGCCTGCCCCGGTGTTACCGCTCTCTGTGGCTGCTCAAAGACAACCTCAGCGGTGCCTTCTGAAAAGTTTTTTAACTTTGCTCCAACTCCGGTGTGCCTATAACGAATCTTAACCGTAAGATCGTCCCCTTCCTTCGGCAGACCTCCGGGAAATTCAACGCCACGCGCCTTCAATCCGCTACTTAGAAGATCTTCATCGCAACCAACAACGACTTTATTATTTTTAACATCTAACTCTGTTACATAGTACGGACCTTTACCGTCGGTTATATTAAGACCCTTGCGCTGCCCTATCGTATAACGATACACACCGTCGTGAGTACCGACTACCGTACCATCTTTATAAATGATCTCGCCCTTTTTACCTTTGAAGTTCTCGTTTATGAAGTTACCATAGTTATCATCCTCAATAAAACATATCTCCTGGCTGTCTTTCTTCGCAAAGGTTCTAAGTCCCATCTCTTTGGCCATCTCCCTTGCCCTGTCTTTTGTAAGCGACCCCAACGGAAACAGCACTTTTTCCCTCTGCTCTTTTGTCATAGTAAAAAGAAAATAAGACTGATCCTTATCAACATCAAGCCCCTTGCAAAGTGAAAGCGAACCATCACTGCGTTCCACTAGCCTTGCGTAGTGACCTGTCGCCAGATAGTCTGCCTCAAGCTCCATTGCCTTGCGAAGAAGTATCTCAAACTTCATGATCTCGTTACACTTAACACACGGATTAGGGGTCTCACCGGAGAGATAACTATCTACAAAATAATCCACCACCTCACGCTTGAAAGCTTCCTCAAGATTTACCACATAAAAAGGTATATCCAGGTGCTCGGCAACTTTTCTCGCATCCCGAACATCATCCAATGAACAGCAGCTTCCTCTTGTGTCAGCCTCTACTTTGTCGCCAGCGTCACCGTAGTCCCAAAGCTGCATTGTCATCCCAATGACCTCATAGCCTTCGGCTTTCAATATAGCTGCAGCCAGGCTTGAGTCCACTCCGCCGCTCATTGCAACTACTACTCTTTTTTTATTCTTCATCATCATTATATTATTATACATTTGCTCAAACTTAAAAACAAAAAAAGTTAAGCGGGCCATATGGCCCGCCTAACTTAAAGGAAGGAGATTAATAATCTAGGTTTCTAACTCCATCGGAATCGGAGGCTTTTCTCACCCTCATCAAAACAACAACTTTCTGGAGTGATACTTCTTATATACTATTTTGTATCATCCAGGTAGTTGTGAGGGTCTAAATACACCTTTAATAATTACTCCTTGGAGTGGTTTTTCTTGTAATCATCAATAGCTGCATGCAATGCGTCCGCCGCAAGATTAGAGCAATGCATCTTAACGGGCGGTAACCCGTCAAGGGCCTCGGCTACGGTATTATTAGAGATACCTTCTACTTCATTCAAATTCTTACCCTGCACGAGCTCCGTTACCATCGAGCTCGTTGCAATGGCGGCACCACATCCAAAGGTCTTGAACTTAACATCCTTAATGACATCATTCTCGACCTTTAATGTAAGCTTCATTATGTCCCCACACTCGGGGTTTCCGACAGTTCCCGTGCCATCAGCTTCTTCTATCTCTCCAACATTACGTGGATTTGTGAAGTGATCCATTACTTTTTCGCTATACATTTTTAACTCTCCTATGTTTTTAGTCAGTAATCTCTTTTTAGGCTAAATTGCCCATAGATATATAATACCCTAAAAAACTACTTAAGGCAGCTTTTCGCTGAAAATTCTATCTCAGCGCCCGTGCCTTTTTCAGCATCCCACAGAGGCGACATGCTCCTTGTCCTCTCTACGATCGGAGGAAGTTTTTCAATTATATAATCCACATCCTCTTCCGTGCTGAGTTTGCCGAGGCTGAACCTGACCGAACCGTGATACTGCTCAGGAACAAGTCCCATGGCGATCAACACATGTGAGGCCTCAAGACTTCCTGATGTGCAGGCTGAACCGCTTGAAGCGGCAACCCCAAGCATATCAAGGTTCAAGAGAAGCGACTCACCTTCTATGAACTCAAAGCTTATATTGGTCGTATTCGGTATCCTGTTCGTTTTATGTCCGTTCAAAAGCGTATGAGGTGTCCTTTCAAGAAGACCTTCCTCAAGCCTGCTACGAAGAAGCGCAAGCCTTTTACCCTCAGCCTCCATGTCTCTGATCGCAAGCTCGGCGGCCTTGGCGAATCCTACTATGCCGGCTACATTCTCAGTACCACCGCGCCTGTTCCTCTCGTGGTGACCTCCATGAAGGAGCGGCACGACCCTGGCGCCACGCTTCACATAAAGAGCGCCCACGCCCTTAGGACCATAGAACTTATGAGCCGATATGCTTATAAGGTCACAGTTAAGCTCCTTCGTATCCAGCGGGATCTTACCCGCGGCCTGTATGGCATCCGTGTGAAAGGTTATCCTCTTCTCTTTTGCGATCTCGCCTATCTCTTTTATCGGCATAAGCACGCCTGTCTCGTTGTTGGCGTACATGACCGTTATAAGTATGGTCTTATCAGTTATAGCGGCCTTGAGCTCCTCGATATCTATTATGCCTTCCTTGTCAACACCGAGGTAGGTTACCTCAAAGCCTTCCTTTTCAAGATATTTGCATGTATTCAGCACCGCCGGGTGCTCAACGCGAGTTGTTATAATGTGATTGCCCTTCTTCTTTTTTGAAAGTGCTGTGCCTTTTATGGCAAGGTTATCGCTCTCTGTTCCGTTACCTGTAAATATAAGCTCAACAGGGGAGCAGTTCAGGAACTCGCAGATCATGTCCCTTGCCTCTTCCATTGCTTTTTTCGGTGCACGGCCCGCCCAGTGTATGCTTGATGGGTTTCCCCACTCGTCTTTTAAGTACGGCAGCATGGCCTCGAATACCTCGGGCGCTACCGGTGTTGTTGCGTTATGGTCAAAATAGATCTGTTTCAATCTTACTTCCTCCTAAGAAAATTATTAATTTTATCTTGCGGCTCTCTTTAAATTATCCGGCTCGCACTTAATAGTCGAGTTCATGTCACCACTCTCCTCAACCTCTTTTGCAAGCTCTTCGATCGTTACAGAACTCAAAAATTCCTTTATCCTATTCCCCAAACCCTTCCAGACCTTCTGGGTTATACATGTAGGCGACTTCTCGCACTTGGTCGCGTCGCTGTCGAGACAGGCAACCGGGTTTAACGGCTCCTCAACAACCGTTATGACCTCACCGACATTTATATCAGCGGGATCACGGGCAAGGATGTAACCTCCGCCAGGGCCTCTGACGCTTCGAACTAGCTCACCCTTTCTGAGCTTCACAAATAACTGCTCAAGATAGGCAAGACTTATCCCCTCGCTCTCGGAGATGTCCTTTAGAGCTACAGGCTTTCCCTCCGGGTGACAGGCTCTGCAGGCCAGATTCACCATGGCCCGTACCGCGTATTGTCCTTTTGTCGTAAGTCTCATTGTCTAAAAAACCTTTCAATTCCAACTACTTGAGCGCTATCCAGCTTTATATCTGAAGGCTTTGCTCCTCAAGGCATATCTATAATTTAGTATACCTTATCAATTTTGTCAAGTATTATTTTTTAGGCGGTTCGAACAATTTTGGCACAGTGGGGTCGGCCCGGCGGGAGGTTTCAAACGCGGTTCATTTGGTGAGCACTGCCTATCCTAAGGGCTAAGGAACTTTATGTCCGCAACTTCTGCACTTATCAGGCAAAGTCAGTATAGCTAGGTACATAACCGGAGTATTCCGTATCATAAAATACGGTACAAGCGGCCAGCCACATGAAGGACATTTGATTATTTTTGGCGGTATTACAGCAACATATATGAATGCCGTAAAAATAATAATAAACGCCAACAAGCCAAATATCACAGGGTTTCCTGGAATCCTTTCAATAATATAAAATAATAAAATAAAAGCACCTATAATAGGAATTTCTAACAACCAATATAATATGTTTAATCTCATAAAATCACTGACCAGTACCTAATATTTTATTTCATAGATCATCTAGAGGGCATACCATAAGGTGGTGCAAAACAGCCTCGTAGGGTGGGCCATTGCCCACCGATCAATATGCCGAACAGGTTCGGCATCACACCGCCCTACTCCATATTATCCACAAAAATGTAAATCATTCAATAGCTGAAAAGCTTTGAGTTCTAAACCTTCTTCAAGAAACAGGTTTTAAGAACGATCGTTGATTTACCCTCACGGCACTCAACCTCTTTATCCTTTGATGTAAGACGGATATTCTTAAATGTCTTCCCGCGTTTCAGGGTAATTGAGGAACCTTTTACCTTTAGGTCCTTAATGACCTGAACGGAATCCCCCTCATTAAGCTCCGTCCCGTTACTGTCTTTTATACTCATAACTACCTCCAATGTCCATATCTACTTAATAGTCACTGTCATAAAGAAACCACACACGCTAAGTTACTTCAAATAAAAAGCAGTAATTTGCATATCACTCCGATATATGTTTTACTAAGCTTAATCATTTTTTTGTTAAAATACACTATAAAACTACATTTCTGTGATGTAATCATCTCAAGCGGGAGCCGCCGAGAATGTCTGATATCGAAGCAAAACAGAAGATTGAAATAAATCATTGGCGTTCGAAGAAGGCGGACTCTATAAAAACCATTGTCCAGAAAATCACCGAAGCTGGGGTGTTTTTAAATTGTTTAAATTGTTTAAAACGATATAAAGACGAGCTTATAACTAATGGTAGGGTCTTGGAAATAGGAGGAGGACAAGGTTGGGCATCTTGTGTTTACAAAAAGATATTTCCAGATGCACATTTGTTAGCTACTGATATTAGTGAGTTTGCGATCATGGACTTGCATCATTGGGAACGATTGTTCGAAGTGAAGATCGACAACGCGTATGCATGTAAAAGCTATGAGATTAAAGAAGTAGACGCATCATTAGATCAAATTTTTTGTTTCGCGTCAGCCCATCATTTTCTGGCCCACAAGAGAACTCTCTATGAAATAAACAGGGTTTTGAAGCCAGGAGGAAAAGCCTTTTATTTTTATGAACCATCTGTGCCAAGATACCTTTCATCTCTTGCGCACTGGAGAGTCAATAGGAAAAGACCAAAAGTTCCAGAAGATGTATTGATAACTTCCAAGCTTCGTAGCCTCGCCCAGGAGGCGGGGCTTGATATCCGTGTAGAGTATTATCCGTCTCTTATAAAAAGAGGAGCTTTCGAAACATTCTATTTTTTCGTCTTAAGTCACATTCCGATACTTCAACGACTTCTGCCGTGCTCGGCAAACTTCATATTTACAAAAAAAACACCTAACAAACCTTAGAGATGAAATAAGAAAAGGCCTGCTCAAAGAGCAGGCCTTTTAATCTGGCGTCCCCAGGGGGATTTGAACCCCCGTCGCCGCCGTGAAAGTCTCAAATTATCAAATTTTGTAAGTTGGCCTTCTACCTGCACTTTTTAAATTTTATAGTATTTACAAAAAGTTAACCCGTTCTGTCTTTTCAGGTATTTTCTATACAATCATACCCTTTGAGATAACTTTGGCTACGTTTTGGCTACGTTAACAACCT
>DAOVXI010000037.1 GCA_030636245.1 Deltaproteobacteria bacterium | reverse complement strand
TTAACCCTCCTACGGGAGTTTCCCCTCAGGCCAGACGTTCTTTAGGTGCTCTCTTGTAAACTCCTTGAATTTTTCAATCTGATTTTCATTTGATGCTTCAAAGCGCATGACAAGTACGGGCTGCGTGTTGCTTGCCCTGACAAGCGCCCAACCCCCCTCGAACTCAACCCTGAGGCCGTCAATGTCGATGACCTTCTTTATCTTTAACCCTTGACCGGGTTCTGCTGTGTTTATCGAGTCCTTTAGTTTTTCTATAACACCGAACTTTAGATCATCCGGACACTCGACCCTTATCTCGGGCGTGATGGTAGTTTTCCTTATGTTGCCGAGAAGCTCCGAGAACTTGAACTCTGGCTCCTTCTCACGTTTGCTCGCGAGTATCTCGATGAGCCGAAGTGTCGCGTAGACGGCATCGTCAAAGCCGAAGTAGCGGTCAGCGAAAAATATGTGTCCGCTCATCTCTCCCGCCATGGCGGCCTTAAGCTCCTTCATGCGGGCTTTTATGAGCGAGTGCCCGGTCTTCCACATAACGGCCTTGCCGCCGAGTTTTTCTATCTCTTCATACATTACCTGTGAGCACTTTACCTCGCCGACGATAGAGGCACCCGGCTGCACGGTTATGATGTCGCGCGCGAAGATTATCATGAGCAGGTCGCCCCAGATGACGCTGCCTTTTTCATCCACAACTCCTATGCGGTCGCCGTCGCCGTCATAGCCAACGCCGAAGTCCGCGCCCTCTTCCTTGACCTTTTTTATAAGGTCCTGAAGGTTCTCTTCAACGGTCGGGTCGGGGTGGTGATTGGGGAATGATCCGTCAGGCTCGGAGAACAACTCAAAGGTCTCTATGCCGAGTTGCTCAATGAGTTTAGGCGCAACGAGTCCTGCCACGCCGTTACCAGAGTCAACCACGACCTTAAGCGGCTTATCCAGCTTTTGCGGTATGGTCTGAGCGAAGCGCTCAACATGATACTCCGTGTATTCTTTTATTATGTCGATCTTCTCGATCTCGCCCTTGGCGGTCGCCATGGCGATGCTGCTTTTGAGGGTTTCCTTTATGACATCCTTAAGCTCTTGTATCTCATCACCGTGGATCGTGCCCTTGCCCACGCTTATCTTAAAGCCGTTATACTCGCTAGGGTTGTGGCTTCCGGTTATCATCAGCCCTCCGTCGAGATCAAAGGCGTGAAGAGAGAAGTACTGAAGAGGGGTGGGGCAGTACCCTATGTCAACGCAATCGATGCCGCTCTCAATAAGTCCTTTTATAAGAGCGGCCTTTAAAGGCTCGGAGCTTGTGCGTGCGTCCATGCCGATGCTCACCTTGAGCTTCTTCTGCTCTGTTGCTGTTGTATGCGATCTTAAGAACGCTGCATAGCCTCTGCCAAGAGCTTCGGCGAACTCGTCAGAGAGTTCCGTTCCGTATAGGCCGCGTATGTCGTACTGGCGAAAAATATTGTCCTGAATCTTAAGCGTCATTTTATTACCCTTTCCTACCCTTCTTGCTCTCTCTGAGCTTTTTAAAAAAATCCTTTAACATCTTGCTCGCTTCATCTTCAAGCACCCCGGATGTTACCTTGATGGAGTGGTTGAGTCTCTTGTCATTCGATATATCAAATATGGAGCCGCATGCCCCTGCCTTCGGGTCGGGGGCGGCAAAAACAAGACGCTTGATCCTTGCCTGGATCAGAGCGCCCATGCACATCACGCATGGTTCCAGTGTAACATAGATGGTGAGGTCTTGTAGCCTCCAACGTCCAAGTTTTTTCGAGGCTGTCCTGAGCACCGCTATCTCGGCGTGGTGCGTCGGATCGTTAGATGCTTCTTTACGGTTATAGCCTCGGGCTACGACCTTTCCATCAGGCGCGGTCAAGACCGCGCCGATGGGCACATCTCCAACCCCTTCGGCTCGTTTGGCCTGCGATATGGCACGGAGCATCTGCTCTTCGTCATTTATATTTAAGGGTATCTTCACAGGCATGATCTACCGCTATATTATATCTTATAGTGTGTATAATGTCTCTCTGGCATTTAAGTGAAAAAGAAAAATTACATGAAATTTGCCGCTTTGTCAAGGACGCCTAAGAGAGGTGCCTAACGGATATTTTTAGAAATAATCCAAAAACAACAGTTTTGGCTTGAAAAAGCTGGGGTTTCTGATAAATTTGTTACTGCACCTTTAAGGTGGTGTCCTTTGAGAGACCTTGCAATTAATATTATTAAGGAGAATGTTTTGGGAAAAGATCTGTTACTTGAACTTGGCTCGGAAGAGCTTCCGGCCGGTTTTATAGATACTTCGCTTCAGGCCCTTAAGGAGGCTGTTGCCGGAGAGCTTCGCGCGCATGATATTACCTCCGGAGAGGTGGAGCTCTATGGTACGCCTCGTCGCCTGGCTGTTATTATAAGGGCGGTTAACGAGCAGGAGCCGGACAAGAAGGAAGAGCATAAGGGGCCAAGCACAAAGGTCGCTTTTGACGCGGAGGGTAATCCTTCAAAGGCACTTCAGGGCTTTGCCGCCGGAAAGGGTGTTAAGGTCAGTGAGCTTAAGAAGGTATCAAACGATAAGGGCGAGTATATGTATGCCATGACCGAGACAAAGGGCAGGCCCACAAAGGACGTTTTGCCCGAGATACTAAAAAAGGCCACTTCGGGGCTTAACTTTCCCAAGGCCATGCGCTGGGGCGATCATGAGGTGAGCTACGCAAGGCCGCTTCACTGGATAGTTGCACTTTACGGAAGTGATGTTGTGCCGTTCGAGTTCGGTCATATAAAAAGCTCAAGCGAGAGCATGGGGCACAGGTTCAATAATAACGGAAATAAAACAATTACCATAAAGGACGCGTCGCATTATTTGGAGGCATTGGATAGCGCGGGCGTTACCGTCGATATCGCCACACGCAGAGAATTGATAGAGAAAGAGATAAAGGCGGGAGCGAAGGGTTGTGGCGGGGAGCTCATGGAGGACGAGGCGCTGCTTAAAGAGGTCGCAAACCTTGTCGAGAGACCGGTGGTGGTCGTAGGCGGTTTTGATAAAGAGTTCCTTAATATGCCAAAAGAGATCACGGTCTGTGCCATGCGTGAGCATCAGAGATATTTTTCAATAGTTACGAAAGATGGCGAACTTCTGCCTAACTTTATTACCGTTGCCAACACCAAGGCAAAGGATATGGATAAGGTCAGGGAAGGCAATGAGCGGGTTTTGCGCGCGCGCCTGAGTGACGCGAACTTCTACTTTGAAAAGGACATAAAGGTAGCGCTCCATGAAAGGGCGCTTGAGCTTAAGGGTGTTACCTTTCAGTATAAGCTGGGTACAAGCTTTGAAAAGGTTGAACGCTTTACCGAGCTGGCGCTTTTTATAGCGAACAAGACCGGTGTGGCTGAGGCCGAGGACAAAACTTTTTCGATCGATGAGTTCCTGGGTGAAGCAAAACACCTTAAAGGTAAAGAGGCGACAAGGTATGATATCGGCAGGGCATCGGTCCTGTCTAAGGCGGACCTTGTAAGCGGTGTTGTCGGTGAGTTCCCAAAGCTTCAGGGAATAATGGGTAGTGATTATGCAATGCGTGAAGGTGAGTCCAAGGATGTTGCCCGTGCCATAGCGGAGCACTATATGCCGATCCAGGCGGGCGGTGAACTTCCCGCAACGGATCTCGGTGCGATAGTCAGCATCGCCGATAAGATGGACACCATAGCCGGTTGTTTCTCCGTGGGGCTTATACCGACCGGAGGGGCCGACCCGTATGCGCTACGCCGTAGCTCCCTCGGAATAATAGCGATAATACTTGATAAAGAGTTGTCAAAGCTTAATATGGAAGAGCTTACAGAAAAGGCCGTTTCTCTTGTAGGGGAGAAGAGGACCGAGGACGAGGACAAAACAAAAAGCGCCATACTTGAGTTCTTTAAGGAGAGGCTTAAGAATCAGCTTCTGGGTCGTGGGCTCTCCTTTGATTCAATCGACGCGGTGCTGCATGTCCATTGGTATGATCTTCCCGATACGGTAAAAAGGGTTAGTGCCATAGAAAGCTTCAAGACGCATCCGGACTGCGGTGCGTTGACGGCGGCATTCAAGAGGGTCTCTAATATCCTTAAGGGAACAGAGGTTTCGGGCGAGCTTGACGCATCTCTCTTCAGCGAGGATGAAGAGAAAAAATTGAGTGAGGTTGCTCTTAAGCTTGCCCCTGTTATAGAGGAAAAATTCTCCAAGGGAGAATATGAGGCGGCACTAACGGAGCTAGCTTCTATAAAGGAAAGCATAGATGCTTTTTTTGATAAGGTAATGGTCATGACCGATGACGAGCGCGTAAAAAATAATCGTCTGCGCTTGCTTTCCGAGATAAGAGGGTTGTACTCGAAGATCGCGGACCTTTCAAGGCTTACTCTTTAAGTCACAATAGAGATTAAAGGACACTCATGGATGAGAGTAGATTTCCGGTAAAGAGATTTAATCAGGGCGATATCCTCTTTAAAACAGGTGATATGGGGAGTTCCGCCTACTCGCTCCAAAAGGGGCGTGTTGAGATCAGCATTGAGAACATGGGCAAGAAGGTTATGCTTGCCGTGCTTAACCCTCCTGCGGTCTTCGGAGAGATGGCCCTTCTCTTGAAAGAGCAAAGAAGGAGTGCCACCGCCACGGTGATCGTTCCAAGCGATATTGTTGAGATAACAAAAAGCAGCTTCATGGAGGTGCTTGACGGTACGGACTCTGTTATCAAGTCCATATTGAACTCCGCGCTGGAAAGACTTAAGGATACGACAGGTAAGGTCTCAAAATCGCCGGATCCCTTCCTGGCCGCGGCCGAGGTGCTGAACCTTTTCGTAATGCATTCATGCGAAGAGCTTGAGTACTTTAATATACTTAAGGCGCTTTGCGAGGCGCTTCGTTTGGATACCTCGAAGGTGGAAGAGGCCTTTGAAAAACTTGAGCAGTTCAGGCTTGTGGAGATGAAAACCAATGACAGGGGTAAGAAGGTGATCCATGTAAAGCATAAGGATACTTTTCTTTCAGACGCGAAAAAAGTTTACGAAGAGATGTAGCTCTATCTAATCAAGAACCTCCCTTAAGAACTTCCCCGTAAAAGAACCTTTACTTGACGCTATTTTTTCAGGCGTGCCGAGCGCGATCACTTCTCCGCCCATCTCTCCACCCTCAGGCCCCAGATCTATTACATGGTCGGCTGTTTTTATAACATCAAGGTTATGCTCTATTATGATGATGGTGTTGCCCGCCTCGGAGAGGCGCTTAAGTACGTTTAGAAGTTTTTCAATGTCCATGAAGTGAAGCCCTGTTGTCGGCTCATCAAGGATGTAGAGTGTTTTGCCTGTCGCTCTCTTTGAGAGCTCTCGCGCGAGCTTTATCCTCTGCGCCTCACCTCCGGAGAGCGTGGTCGCGCTTTGCCCGAGCTGAATGTAGCCCAGCCCGACTTCGTTAAGGGTCGACAGCTTTTCGCTTATAGTAGGAACGTTCTTGAAAAACTCAAATGCCTCGGCCACCGTCATGTCCAGGCACTCGGAGATGTTCTTTCCTTTATACCTTACCTCCAGGGTTTCACGGTTATAGCGGTGGGTCTCGCAAAGCTCGCAGTGAACGTAAACATCAGGCAGAAAATGCATCTCAACCTTTACGACCCCTTCACCCCTGCATGACTCGCAGCGCCCGCCCTTGACATTGAAGCTGAAACGGCCGGGGCCGTAGCCCCTGAGCTTTGCTTCAGGCAATTGAGAAAAGAGCTCTCTTATTGGCGTAAAGACACCGGTGTATGTCGCGGGGTTGCTCCTCGGAGTTCTTCCGATAGGGGATTGGTCTATGTCTATGACCTTATCAAGATGTTCAAGGCCTTTTATGGAGGCGCATTTTCCGACCCTTATCTTTGATCCGTAGAGCTTCGAGGTCAGGTTCTTATAAAGCGTGTCGATTACGAGCGTTGATTTTCCCGAACCTGAAACACCTGTGACGCAGGTGATAACCCCGATGGGGAAGCTTGCGCTGATGTTTTTAAGGTTGTTCTCCGTACACCCCTTGAGTGTAAGAGCTTTCCGTGTGGGTTTCTTTCTTTTCTTAGGCACCTCTATCCTGAGTTTACCCGAGAGGAACTTGCCGGTTATTGAGTTGTCGTCCTGTATTATGTCAAGGGGTGTTCCCATTGATACGACATGACCGCCTTCGGTGCCGGCACCCGGTCCCATGTCTATGACATGGTCGGCATCGTTAATGGTGGCCTCATCGTGCTCAACGACAATGACGCTGTTGCCCATGTCTCTGAGTTTCTTCAAGGCATCCAGAAGACGCTGGTTGTCACGCTGATGAAGTCCGATGGATGGTTCATCAAGGATATAGAGCACGCCCACGAGGCTTGAGCCTATCTGGGTGGCAAGCCGGATCCTTTGACCTTCTCCTCCGGAGAGTGTCGAGGCCGCGCGAGACAGGGTGAGGTAGCTGAGCCCCACTTTATTCAGGAAGCCAAGCCGCTCGGTTATCTCTTTCAGGATCTTTTTCGCTATCTCTTGTTTCTCCTCGTCTAAAGTGATCTCAGCGAAAAAGGGCTGAGCTTTTTTGATCGGCATCTCCACTATATCGAATATGTTCTTGCCGTCTACCTTTACGCATAGCGGCTCTTTCTTGAGGCGCGCACCAAAGCAAACAGGGCAGGGCTGTGAGTTCATGTACTTCTCAAGGTCAGCACGCACGTCCTCGCTCTCTGTTTCATGGTAACGACGCTCAAGGTTCGGCAAGACCCCTTCAAAGGGTTGGTGGAAGGTGTAGGTGTTCTTCTTTTTCTTGTACTCAAAACTTATCTCTTCCTCACCCGAGCCTTTGATGAGAACTTCCTGGATCTTCTTTGGCAATTTCTTATAAGGCATTGCCGGGTCAAAGCCATAGTGGGAGGTGAGAGAGCTCAATATCTGATCGAACCAGTCTGATATTCTGGTAGAGCCTTTCTTTGTCCATGCGAGTACGGCGCCGTCCATGAGAGAGAGGTTCTTGTCAGGTACGATAAGCTCAGGGTCGAAGTAGTATTTTTCCCCTATGCCGTTACACTCAACGCAGGCTCCCTGTGGGCTGTTGAAGGAGAACATCGCCGGGGTCAGCTCCGGATAACTTATGGAGCACTTTACGCAGGAAAGTTTTTCGTTAAAGAACATCTCACCTGAGTCATCTTTTTTCTTAGTTTTTGCGCTCGCTTTCTTTTTCTTTGTCTCGATAGGTTCAAGCCTCACGAGTCCTCCGGAGAGGGCCGTTGCCGCCTCAAAGCTTTCGGCAAGTCTTCCCGTGTTGTCTTCCTTTATGGTAAGGCGGTCTATCACCACCTCTATGTCATGTTTTTTTCTTTTATCAAGCGCGATATCCTGGTCAAGCTCCAAAAGTTCTCCATCTATCTTCGCGCGTGTGTATCCCTGAGCCAGGAGCTTTGAAAGCTCCTTTCTGTACTCGCCTTTTCGCCCGCGCACAATGGGGGAGAGCACCATTACCTTTTTGCCGCTGGCAATCTCTATTGCTTTATCTATCATCTGCTGGATGCTTTGATTGGTTATGGGCTTATCGCATTTATAGCAGTGGGGAGTGCCGACGCGCGAGTAAAGGAGGCGCAGGTAATCGTATATCTCTGTTACCGTTCCCACGGTAGAGCGAGGGTTCTTACTTGTTGTTTTTTGCTCGATCGCTATGGCCGGGGAAAGTCCCTCGATACTCTCAACGTCGGGCTTGTCCATCTGCTCAAGGAACTGGCGCGCGTATGTGGATAGGCTCTCAACATATCGGCGCTGACCTTCCGCGTATATCGTGTCGAAAGCGAGCGAGCTTTTGCCCGAGCCGGAGACGCCTGTTATCACAACAAGTCTGTCACGCGGTATCTCAAGGTCAAAGCCCTTGAGGTTATGTACCCGTGCGCCTTTAATGATTATCTTATCCATTGTGTTTTCTTCCTGCCCCCGTCATTGACGCGGCTTCTTTTATCGCCGCTATCATGCTCTTTGCGCTTGCTTTGCCTTTCCATGCTATGTCATACGCTGTGCCGTGATCGGGGCTTGTTCTTATTATCGGAAGTCCGAGTGTTGTGTTCACTCCGTCCTCAAAGTGAAGCAGCTTCAGGGGGATGAGTCCCTGGTCGTGGTACATGCAGACAACGCAGTCGAAGTCTTTGTTCGTGACGGCCTGATAAAAGAGCGTGTCCGGCGGATAGGGGCCGCTTGCATTTATACCGAGTTTATTAGCAACCTTTATGGCCGGCGCTATAAAGCGCTCCTCTTCGGTTCTTTTGTTATGGCGGGACTTACCTCCGTGGGGTTTACCTCCGTGGGGTTTGCCTCCGTGGGGTTTGCCTCCGTGAGGTTCGCCGGCGTGGGGGTTGAGGCCGCAGACGGCTATCCTCGGTTTTTTTATCTTATAGAATTTTTTGAATGAAGCATCGGTTATCTTTATGACCTTAAGTATGCTCTCCTTTGTAAGCAACTCGGGAACTTTTTTTATCGGCTCGTGTATGGTTACGAGCGTTACCTTAAGTGAGTCGCCACCGAGCATCATGACAAAGTCTTTTGTTTTTGTGAGGTGAGCGAGGAACTCTGTGTGTCCCGGGTACTTGAAGCCCGCATGCCTGAGTGCGTCCTTGTTTATGGGTGAGGTTACTATTCCATCGGCTGCTCCGCTTTGGGCGAGCCTTACGGCCTCTTCAATGTATGAGATAGCTGCTCTTGATGACTTGACGCTCGGGTGGGCGGCCTTAAACTCCGTGGCCTTCAGGTGGCTTAGAGAGATAATTGAGCTTTGAGGCGGCATCTTTATCTTCAGTTTTTTTGCAACTCGCGTAAGCACACCATTGTCGCCGATTATAAGCGGACGCGCGACTCTTTTTACTCTCAAGCTTGTTGCAGCCTTTAGTGAAAGCTCCGGGCCTACCCCCGCTGGGTCGCCCATGGTTATAGCTATTACCGGTTTATTCATTGTCGGGTACTGTGGTGTTAGCAGACGAAAGGGTTAAGTTTACAGCCTTATCTCGATGTACGAGTTTTTGCTGGCCTTGTAGAGCCAGTCATCATACAGGCTGTTCATTGTCTGTGAGTATATGGCGTTCATTATGCGCGGCTTTGCCTCCTCAAGCGGCATGGGTCCCGGCGCACTCTTGTCTATAAGCTTTACATATGCCGTGCTGTTCGAGAGACGTATGGCTTTGCTCGTCTCACCGATCTTCAAAGCGCTAAGCGCCTTCTGCAGTTTGGGGTCGAGGTCGGTTATCGTTACCAATCCAAGCCGCCCTCCCTCCTCTGCTTTCGGTCCGTCAGAGTAGTCGCCCGCAAGCTCCTCAAAGCTTACGCCGTCCTTAAAGCCTTCTTCCACCGCGGATATTTTTTTCTTAAGTAATGTTTCGTCATCTGATGAAAGAAGTATCAGGGCTATGCTAAGAGCTGCACTCGATTGGTACTCATCTTTATGCCGTTCGTAGTATTCCTTTACAGTAAGCGGATGTATCGACAACTTGGCACGCAGCACGATCTCAATAAACTTGTTTTGAAGTATCTCCTGGTGAAGGCGCTCTCTGTATTGGATAAGCGTGAGGCCGTTGGCTATCAATTCGACCTTGAGTTTTTCCAAGTCGATTTTATTATCTTCGAGGATATCATTTATGGCGTTATCAATCTCTCTTTCACTTACTTTTATGCCGGCTTTTTCCGCGCCCTGCTCCATGAGAGATTTTTCTATGAGGCTGTCGAGCACCTTGCTCCTCACCTCAGCGGTGTCGAGCTCTTTGCTCGAACCTTCCTTGAGGCCCTGGACCGCGATATTCACGGCGGCGTCAAGCTCCGAGAGTGTTATTATGTCTTCGTTTATAACGGCAACGATCTTATCCGTTGCGGCCGGTACGTTGGAAACGCTGCTTAGGACAGTAAAGATAAACAGCCCGAACGTTAATGTGTATTTATAAAAGCTCTTCATATATATCTATCCTTGTTGTTTGCTTAAGGTTTGCCATTATCTCGGTGAAGAGCTTGTCGGCTTTTTCTCTTTTTAGTTTTTCCATGATGCTGGCTTTTGCGGCAGAGTAGCTCAGCTTTCTTTCCTGCTTTTTCCCCTCCAGTTTGAATATGTGGTAACCGTAAGGGGTTTTTAGTATATCAGATATGGCCCCGGTCTTTAAGTTAAAGACCATTTCCTCAAACTCCAGCGGCATATCTCCTTTGGCAAAAAAGCCGAGATCTCCGCCCTTGCTCGCCTCGTGGCCGATCGAGTGCTTAATGGCAAGCTCCGCAAAATTATTCCTTGTGAGCTCTGCTTTGAGTTTGTTGGCCTCTTCTTCTGTTTCAACAACTATCATCCTGGCCCTGACCTTCTCGGGCATCTCGTAATCGACCTTGTTCTCATTGTAGTAGGCCCTGGCTTCCTTGCTGTTCACCTCGACCTCGGTCTCCATGATGTTGTCTACCAGCTTTCTTATTATAAGTTTTCTCTTTATCTCGTCCTTCCATTTTTCAAGCGCGCCGTACCTGCTCTTGATAACATCATTAAAAGTCTCGCCCGTATACTCATCCTCTATGGCTTTAAGTTCTCCGGCGAGCTCGTCCTCACCGATCTTGAGTCCGCGTCTGTGTGCCTCCTGAACTATAAGTTCTTCCTCTATCATCTGGAAGATGAGGCTTTTCTTAAGTTCCCGGACCTCCTCGACGGTGAGCTCTTCCTGACCTTCGGGGATGAGCCTGTGTAAGGCATCCTCAAAGTCGCCCACTGTTATGGTCATAGCGCCGACGACAACAAGTGTCTTCCTTCTGTCAGACTCTTGTTTTGCCTGGTCAATACCCTTGGAGCACCCAACGGCAAAGAGAATGGCAAAGACGCAAAAGAGGAAAACAGTGACACTTCCTGAGGTAATATGGGATTTGGAGGGTTTTTCATTCATAGCCAGAAATTTTAACATTCCTTTATGACCTCTTTC
>DAOVXI010000209.1 GCA_030636245.1 Deltaproteobacteria bacterium | reverse complement strand
TTGTTTTACAAGTACCTCCAAATTTAAATAAGTTCTTTTATTGCCTTAAGGCCGTCTCTGACCCTGCCTTCCATTAAACATAAAATAACCGGCCGACCCTTGCCATCCAGAGCCTCCATGTCTCCCAATGCCTGTGAAAGCTCAAGAGATGAGAAGGTGTATGTCTTTCCGGGGATACCAACATCGACCTTACCCCTGGAAACACCTATGATAAAAGCACATTCACCACTGCCACCCTTATGAAGCTGTCCGGTCGAGTGCAGGTACCTTGGGCCGTATCCGAACTGAGTTGCTGAGCCGCTTTCTTTCATGATAACTTCTCTAAGCTCTCTCAGCTCATTAATCGGTTTTGTGTTCATCGGATCCGAGTACAAAAGAACACCGACATACTTGGCTTTACTCAGAATACTTTTTATCTTATTCGAAGTACCATCAATGTCCTTTACGAGATCACAGGCTACAGGAGAAAGATGAAGCTTAGCCGAACCACCGATATCAATAGCGTCTCCATGTGGTCCTACACCGCCGCTATCCTTCTCTATAGATTCAAGAAGCTTTCTCGCTTTTATCTTTGCATCCTCAACATCGGGCTGATCAAAAGGGTTTATGCCGAGATGATACCCGGCAACGGCCGTTGCCGCTTCCCACAGGAAAAATCCGCCTCCAAGCGAGTACTCACTATCCAACTCAAGCTCAAGCAATGGATGTCCTGCCTCTTTAAGTTCAATAAGCTCCTTTGAGACCTTACCACCCTTTTGCCTTATATTTATAAAAACCCTGTCATCTGAGTAAGACGACGGCCCGAGCAAAGGCTCTCCTGTTATTGGCACAAGCCCAACGCCTTCCTTGCCTGTACTCTCCGCTACCAACTGCTCTATCCATAAACCGAATGAAGAGAACTTCTCATCAATAACAAATGTAAGCTTATCCCTGCCGCTCTTCCAAAGCCCTCCAAGAACAGAGCCTAGTTTTACAGCCATGTTGGCTTCACCCTCCTTATCTTCGGAGCATAAAGCTATCATTTCCAAGGTATCGTCCAGTAACTTTTTGAGCTCAACAGAAAATAGAGCCGCGGGCACAAGACCAAAATGCGAAAGAGCTGAGTATCTCCCGCCTATGTCGGCTTGATTCCGGAAGACCCTTAAGAAACCCTTCTCCGATGCCATCTTTTCAAGGCCACTTCCAGGATCGGTTATGGCTATAAAGTTCTCTCCGGCATTGCTGCCGACCCTGGCGCTCAGAGTAGAGTAAAAATATTCAAAGAGACTTAATGGTTCGATGGTAGAGCCGGACTTGCTCGCAACAATAAAAAGTGTGTCTTCAATATCAATGGCACACTCGGTATTAGTGATAGCAACAGGATCTGTCGTGTCCAGAACCCTTAAATTCGGTGAACCCTCTTTTTTTTGGAATATGCTAGAAAACACGTAGGGTGCGAGGCTTGAGCCTCCCATACCAAGAAGCACAACATCCTTAAAGCCCCTTCTTCTGATATCCATGGAAAACTCATCGAGCTCAGCAAGGTGTTCAGCCATATTAGCAGGAGCGCTCAGCCACCCCAAACTATTGTCTATGACTTGTCTGTGCGCATTATCTTTTTTCCAGAGAGAGGAATCCTTTGCCCAAAGACGTTTTGAAAAGCTTACAGCCTCTACTTCGGACAAAGCAGTGTTGATGGCATCTTTGAAGCCATCAACATGATATGTAACTCGAATTGAGCCGCTCATAGCCAGTGCCTCCTTCAATTTTGGCGTTAAGGGTATCCTCTGCTATTACGCGGCCTATGAATGAAACCTTGATGAAAACTACTGCGTAAGACTTTTTACCCTTCCAACAACTTCCTCTACGGTTATGCCAAACTTCTCATAAATAGTTTTATATGGAGCAGAAGCACCGAATCTGTCGATACCTATGACCTCGCCGTCTATTCCGGCGTACTTATGCCAGCCCTGTGTAGCACCCGCCTCAACCGTAACCCTCGCTCTGACATTACGCGGTAAAACAGATTCACGGTAGGAGCTCTCCTGCTCCTCAAAGAGATCAGAGCTAGGCATGTTGACGACCCTGGTATTGATGCCTTGTTCTTTAAGTTCTTCATGTGCGGCTAAAGCAAGCTCCACCTCGGAGCCGGTGGCGATGATTATCGCCTGCGCGTTGTCTGTATCAGCCAGCACATATGCACCCTTACTCACGTCAGCGGCGGTTGAAGAATACACATCCCTGTCTATGGTCGGGAGCTTCTGGCGAGTAAGGATAAGTGCTGTTGGCCCGTTCCTGTTCAGAGCCACCTTCCATGCCTCAACTGTTTCATTGGCATCTGCCGGCCTTATGACCGTAAGGTTTGGTATGGCCCGTAGGCTTGCCAGATGTTCAATTGGCTGATGCGTCGGGCCGTC
>DAOVXI010000140.1 GCA_030636245.1 Deltaproteobacteria bacterium | reverse complement strand
TGCCACCAAACGTAAGGGATGAACTTATTCAGCACCTTGCTTTGCCAAAGCTTTATCTTGAGAGCGGACGCATACTCGAGCTTCCGGCTCTTGAGTTCTCATACGGGCCCATAGGGCCGGACCTGCTTTACCTGATCCCGTTATCGATCGGTTTTGATATGGGCGCGAGACTTATTCATCTTGGCTTTGGTGTGCTCACCGGACTTACGGTCTTTTCATTTGTTCGCGCTAGGCTTGGGATCTCATACGGCTTGCTCTCATTCTTTCTTTTCGCATTGACCCCTCTTATCTTTAATCTCTCTAGCATCGCTTACGCTGACCTTGCCCTTGGTTTCTTTGCGTGTCTGTCTTTTGTAACACTATTTAAGTGGAGGGATACGGAGAGAGATAAGTGGTTGTATTATTCCGCGCTCTCCATGGGGATGGCACTTGGGTGCAAGTACTACGCGCTTGTGTCTCTTATGTGTCTTACCTTCATGGTCTTGTATTTTGCCACACGCATGGATCTAAGCAAGGCAAAACAGCTACGCTACTCAGTGTTGTTCTTTGTTATAGCGCTCCTTGTCTTCTCACCTTACTTGCTGCGTAATATAGTATGGACCGGTAATCCTTTGTTCCCTATGTTCAGCTGGCTTGTCTCCGGTGTATCGGATGGCGGGGGGGTTAATCTTGGTGTTGGGCTCGCTCCGCTACTCAAAAGAGAAGCGCTTTACAATGAAAGCCTCTTGCAGATCCTCCTCGTGCCTGTCAGGATATTTACCTCAGGCAGGGATGATTCCATTGAGTTCTTTGACGGTGTGCTGAACCCTCTCTATCTTGTCTTCATCTTGCTGGCCTTTATAACGAGAAGGAACTTTGAGCTTAAGATAATGGCTGCATATGCTGTGGTCTATTTTGTAGTGGCGTTCTTTATGGTTGACCTTGTCTCACGTTACCTCATGCCCGTTATACCGATAATGATAATAATAGTTGTTTATGGGGTCAGGAACTCATTTGAGCAAAGAAGGTTCTTTGTTGTGCCGATCATAATCTTTCTTCTCATAGGTGCGATGAATATAAAGTACGCGCTTGATCTCTATACAAAGAGAGGAGCCCCGGGATATTTTCTCTCTGACGAGACAAGGGAAGGGTACCTGGTGCGCACAGCCCCTGATTATGGTGCGATCGCTTTTGCCAATAAGAACTTATCTTCCGAGGCGAAGGTGAAAGCGTTCTTTACAGGTGCCAGAGGTTACTACTGGGAGCGGGAGTTCGTGAACTCAAGTGTCTTCGGCTCCGAGATACTTGCCATTGTCAGGAGCTCGAATGGCAGGATGAGTATATCAGGTGCCTTTAAGAAAGACGGTACGACCCATATATTTGTAAGGGACACTCTCTTTATAAAGTTCATCAAGGATAACTTAAGTGAGGCAGAGCTTGACAAGATGAAGAACTTTTTTGTGACCGGCATGCGGCTTCTTTACTCCTCGAACGGGTATACACTGTATGAACTTAACTGATCAGCCGAGTTTATTATTTACAGCGGTTATGGTTGTGCTATAATCCCTTGGACTTGGAGACATATTCTTTTGTATTAAAATAAATGATCTTCACTTTATAAAGGTAGTCATTGAACTCTGATCTAACAAAAAGAGATCCGCTCAGATATTATCTGTTCTTCGCTTTTTTCCTTACCGGAGCCACAGGCCTTGTCTATCAGGTCCTATGGTCGCGTCTGCTTGTCTTCAGTTTCGGATATACGATATTCTCTATATCAATTGTCATAACCGCTTTCATGGGTGGGCTCGCTCTGGGTAGTGCCATTGGCGGTGTGCTTGCCGACAGGGTCAAGAACCTTGTCTCGTTGTACGGTATGGCAGAGATCGGGATCGGCGCTATCGCCATCATAACCTATCCGTTGCTGATGGCCATGCCATATGGTATCGCTGAGTACAGAGAGGCACTTAATATCCCTTACTATGGTCTTAGCCCTTGGACAATGCTGATCGCCATGTGCATCCTTGTGCCTCCCACTTTCTTGATGGGGCTTACTCTTCCGATACTTGCAAAGGTCCTTACTCGTGTTAAAGAGAGTGCGGCTATGGACATAGGTGCTCTGTATGCTTTGAATACATTGGGTGCCGCAGGCGGCGCGATACTCGCAGGTTTCTTGCTGATAGGTCTTCTTGGTTTATATAAGACACTGCTCTTGGCTGCTGCTGTAAATATAATCATAGGCGTTGTTGCTATTTACTTTGGCAGGTCTTATAAAAGACCTCTCACAAAAGAGCTTACCTATGAAGGTGGTGATGAGGGCTTTGCCGCCCCGGCAAGGTCGATACTAAAAGAACCTGTGTTCTGGTCATTTGGTGTCTCAGGGTTTACCGCACTTGCCTGCGAGGTTGTGTGGATCAGGCTTTTTTCACCTTACCTTGAGAACTCAACATATGCCTTCTCTCTCATACTCGGAATATTTTTGCTCGGCATAGCGTTTGGGGGATGGGCGGCCAGAAGGGTCGGGGCAAAGATGAGTTCATCGTTGTTCGGTTTTAGTCTTTGTCAGATACTGACAGGCTTCGCAACCGCTATCGGGCTACTGGGCTTCTTTGTTTTCATTTCATTCAACTACAAATTGCTTCCGCAGCTGGGGCTCCTTGTAGGTGATCCTTCTATTATCTTAAGCAATGCTTTTGGAATTTTTCTTATCGTTATTCCATCCACATTTTTTATGGGCGCCGGCTTTCCTTTTATCGCAAGATGGGCCGCGGGTGAGTTCAAGAGCCTTGGCGGCAGGACCGGTAAGCTCTATGCCTCAAACACTGTCGGCTCTATCTTTGGCGCGCTTTTAGGCGGTTTTGTTCTTCTCCCAACGCTTGGCACTCGTAATAGTCTTATTTTTCTTGTAAGCGTATTTATCCTTAACGGTATCTATTTGTTATATATGAGCAGGGCGCAAACCCGTAGAGCAATGCGTGTTATTCTAGCTTCGGTTATTGTACTTGTCTGTGTGATCGTTGCTTTCAGGGTTTTACCTGACCCGAATATATATGCTCTTAACAGCGCGTACCCGGGACACAATGTAGTATCCTACATAGAAGATGCTGATGTTAATGTCGCCATGCTTGAGTCTGCCAAGAATAAGGATGCAAAAAGCCTTCATCTTAATATGCGTCTTGTTTCGGGCACAGGGCTGGGGCTAACCCCATGGATGTCTTATCTTCCGATCCTTATGTTTGATGGTGGTGAACCGAAACGAATGTTGAACATAGGCCTTGGAGTTGGGCATACCCTTATGACAGCTTCAAAGAAACCCGGACTTGAGATCGACGTTGCGGAGCTTGTACCCAGTGTAGTAACACTTTTCAAAGAGTATAACCCTGAGGCCGAAAAGATACTGGCAAATGAGAGGGTTAATATTATATTGGGTGACGGACGAAATATTCTTCTTTCAGCAGAGAGCGGCTATGACATAATAACGATAGACCCCACGCCTCCTCTGTATGGAAGTGGTGCGGTAAATCTCTATACAGCTGATTTTTTCACGGTCATACTTGAAAAACTTTCCGAGAAAGGTGTGCTGCTTTTGAGGATACCCGCCAGTGCGGATGAGAGTGCGGTAAAGCTACTTATAAAGACATCGCTCATGGTTTTCCCTAATGTGAGTTTGTGGCAGCCTCCCTTTAAAGGACGCGGCTACTCACTTATAGCCAGCAAACATGATTATCAGATGACAAAAGAAGACATCGCAAATGAGGTAAGGTCGGCTGATTTCCTGGATGATGGTTGGAAAAAGTTATTGTTGGAGACCCAGCCGATACTTATAGGTGAGGAGATAGCGTTAGTTAAATTCACCAAGGATGTCCCTGTTGTAACAGACGATATGCCTTACCTTGAGTTCCCATTACTGTATAAATTTGATTGACCGATCCGCCCCCTATTTTCCGCACCGTAATCCCGAGTCCTATCCTTACGAAATACCTTGACTATCTTGCTTCAAAATTGATAATATTTCTCTTTGTATCTTGATAAATTATGAAATTAAAGACTTTTCAAAGGGGTGTACACCCTTCATATCATAAGGGGCTTACCCAGGCCTCGGGAATCGAAAAAGCGGAATTGCCAAAGAGTGTTGTTATTCCCCTTCAGCAGCACATTGGTGCGCCTTGTGCGCCTCTAGTTAAGAAGGGTGACGAGGTGATCGAGGGGCAGAGGATCGGTGAGGCGGGGGCTTTCGTTACGGCTCCGGTGCATGCCAGCATCAGCGGCAAGGTCAAGGAAGTCGCCCTGAAACCTTTTCCCGGCGGTGGAAAAGTCCTCTCCGTTGTCATCGAAGGTGACGGAGGTGAGCGTAACTGGGAAGAGGAAAAAGGAGAATTCAGAGAATTTGAATCATTAAAGCCCGAGGAGGTCAGGCGCGCCATAAAGGACGCAGGCATCGTCGGCATGGGAGGGGCCGCGTTCCCGACCGCTGTTAAGCTGAGCCCTCCGGGAGATAAAAAACTGGATAGCGTAGTTCTGAACGGTTGTGAGTGTGAGCCGTACCTTACCTGCGATCACAGGGTAATGCTTGAGGAGCCTGACAAGGTCATCTGGGGCTTAAGGGCCATAATGAAGACAGTCGGAGCAAGCTCCGGCTACATCGGCATAGAGGACAACAAGCGTGACGCCATAGAGGCCCTGAGAGCTTCCATTGAGAGGATAAGCCCTGGCATAAAGGTCGTACCGCTTGAGACAAAGTACC
>DAOVXI010000091.1 GCA_030636245.1 Deltaproteobacteria bacterium | reverse complement strand
TCATTAATAGCCCTACACCAAGATACGTAAAGAGCACCACCACAAATCCGAGTAGCATGGCAATTGCACCTGCCTTCTCTACGTTCCGTCGAAGATATATCACATGCACCACCCCCGCATAGAAGAACCATACAATGAATGACCATAGCACCTTGGGTTCCCAAAGCCAATAAATGCCCCATGCAAGGTACGCCCATACCGCTCCTGCAAACATGGAAGCTGAGAAAAGAAAAAATCCCCAAACGGCAGACCTCTGAGCAACCGAGTAATTACCTGTCCCAGATTTTCTTATTTGAACCTTGAGCAGATAAACGATCGAAGAGGCAAAGGCAAGGGTGAAAAATGAATATGCAACAAATGAAGTAGTTACATGCAGCTCAAACCAATATGTATCAAGCACTAGAGGTAACGGCCTTGGGTCTTCAATATTAAAGAAAGCAACAACCAGAGCAAGGCAACAAATTGGTATCGTTATAAAATTGATCTCATTGATTCGATACTTCATCAGAACAAAGAGCGATAATAACGAAACACACCAGCTATATAACAGCAAGGTTTCGTACATGCTGAACATTGGCAGGTGCCCCGCTTCAAGAGACCTTAGAATTAACATAGTAGAATGGATTATAAACGCGGAAAAGAACAAAATTTTAGCAAGCAAATAAAGGTAAGCTTTGCCACGAACAACTCCGGCTAAAGAGGAAATCAACATAAGGATATACAAGAACAATGTTAATTGAGTTATCATTAGAAATAATTGTTTATCTCTTTAATTAGTCTTAAGTCCATATATATTTATGTATTTGGAGCTGGAGTCTTACCTTGAGCGAATCTTTTAAGATCCAATCTGCAAGCACTGAAGGTTGGAGTTCCTGCTTAACAGGTGCGAATAAAATCTTATCTGTCTTCACTTTTAGATGATCTTCAACAAAACTTTTAGCAAAACCATAATCATCAATATTACTTATAACGAACTTCACCTCATCATTTTGAGTGATAAATTCTATGTTTTCCATCAAAAAGGAATTTTGTTGTCCGCTGCTGGGACACTTAATATCTATAACCTTAACTACATCGCTATCAATTCCTTCAAAGGATACCGTACCGTTGGACTCGACCAACGTTGTATATCCTTGTGCTTTTACTTTATTGATCAGCTGTTTCGCTTCGTCCTGTAATAGCGGTTCCCCACCGGTAATCTCTACCAAGGAAACATCATATGTACTCAGCTTGCTCATGATCTGATCGATACTCATATCAGTTGCACCCTCCTCCGTCCTTGCATACTCAGTATCACACCATGAACAAGAGAGATTGCAACCGGCAAGCCTGATAAAGACACAGGGCAAACCAACATACGTTGACTCACCCTGAATACTATGAAATATTTCACTAACTAACATTAAATGAACCGTATTATTCCTTTACTTCTTTTTCGTTCCCTTCGTTATTATCATCTTTCTTCTTTGATTTATGTGCGGGCTTTGGCCTGCCAAAAGCTTTATAGCTCTTTGCCAGCTCTCTTAGCTTCTTCTCAGTAAGATAATTTACTGAATCTGCCTGGTATTGACCTTTATCATCTCTCGCCCCTGCCTCGGTGCCGGTTAAGATATTCAGTCCTTCATCAATATACTCTATCGGGTAAATAGCGAACTTTCCGTCCTTGACAGCTTCTATAACTTCATTCTTAAGCATAAGGTGCCTTACATTCCTTTTTGGTATAATAACACCCTGGTTTCCCGTTAGCCCCTTCTCTACACAAACATCAAAAAATCCCTCGATCTTTGCGTTAACACCACCTATGGGTTGAACCTCCCCACGCTGATTCATTGATCCGGTAACAGCATAACCCTGATCCAGTGGAACACCGGAAAGACTGGAGACAAGAGCATAGTACTCGGCACACGTAGCACTGTCCCCTTCTATACCCTGATAAAGCTGCTCAAATGTTATGGATGCGGAAAGCGTTATCGGGAAATCTCTAGCGAACATCTCACCGAGAAAACTTGACAGGATCAAGTGAGCCTTGTTATGTATCCGCCCGCTCATCTTTGCCTCCCGCTCTATATTTACAACCCCGTTATCTCCCATAAAGGTTTTCGCCGTAACACGTGAAGGTTTACCAAACTCATAGTCGCCAGGGTTCAGCACAGCAAGACCATTCACCTGACCAACAACCTTCCCATCCGTTGAGACCATTATTGTATCTTCAGTTATATATTCTCTTAACTTGTCTTCTATCTTAGAGTTCCTGTATATTCTCTCTTTCTCGGCCTTCTCCACGTGATCATAGCTCACAACATCAGCATTCTCTTTACCTGCCCAGTAGTTTGCCTCGATTATAAGGTTTTCTATCAAACCAAAACGAGTTGAGAGCTTATTCTTATCACCCGAATACCTGGCTCCATACTCGATCACCCTCGCAACACCACTCTTGTCAAAGGCTTTAAGGTTCTTTTTCTTGGAGTGCTCCGCCACAAAAGACGCGTATTCCATCACCCTGTCATCATCAAGGTCAACCTGATTGTCAAAATCAGCTTTAACCTTGAAATACTTTCTGTACTCCTTGTCATATGTATAAAGAAGATAATAGATATAAGGCTCGCCGATCATCACGATCTTAATGTTTACCGGAACAGGCTCCGGTTTAAGCGTAGTATTAGATGATAATCTATACTGCTCCCATACATCTTCTATCCTTGCTTCCTTTGTTTTTATCATTCGTTTTAACGCGTCATAAACAAAGAGATTGCGCAACACATCAAGTGCGTTAACTACCAGGTAGCCTCCGTTTGCCTTATGGACGCTACCGGATTTTACCATAGTAAAATCTGTTGAGGCCATACCATATTGCATCCTGTACTCCATATGTCCAAAAAGATTAAAATATGTGGGATTAGACTCGATAACAACAGGGGCACCTTTTGTGTCCTTATTGTTTACTAAAAGATTTACGACATACCTTTCAAAACTCGGCTCAGCCTTTGGAAGCTTTAAACCACCCAGGTTAAAGCCAATATCTTCTTTAGGCCTGAAGTCTTCAATATTCTGAAGCACATCCTCCTTAACATCTTCGAGGTACTCAATTACTTTATCAAACTCAGAGTACTTCTCCATAAGTTCATCTATGTTAGGGTTAATAACATACTGGGCAACCTCTCTATCAAGTTTCCGAACCTTTTCTTTTGTTCCCATCTCGACGACCCTTGCCTCACGGATAGCGTCACTGAGCTTATCCTGAAGGAACTTTGAGTTGTCATCGATCTGATCCTTGTCACCCTTGCTTAAGGAATTATATTCGTCCTGGCTTAATGCCTTGCCTTTTTTTGCGGGAACAACGGCAAGACCACTCGCTGTTTTCTTAAGTACAAAACCTTTCTCTATCGCGAGCTTTTCCAGTCTTTCAAATATAACCTTTGTTCTTTCCTGTTGCCCATCAAATAGCTCATCACGGTGTACTTCATAGTCCTTACTGTCAAAGACCTTTGGAATATCCCTTGTAAGACTAACTACAAGCTCTGCCATATCCAGCTTGAGCTCACTGCCCTTTCCCGGCGGGAGCCTCAGGGCTGTTGGCCTGTCCGGGTCCTCAAAATTAAAAATATAACACCAATCATCAGGCACAGCCTCTTCGGCTGCGATGTCTTCTAACTTAGCTTTAACTATAGACTGTTTACCGCTTCCGCCCTCACCAAGGACATAAATATTATAACCACTGTCAGCCATACTAAGCCCGAAGTCGAGAGCACGCAGCGCGCGGTCTTGCCCTATAATACCCCTGCCATCCTTAATGTCATCAGTGGTTTTGAAGTCAAACTTTGACTCATCACACTTCCAGGCAAGTTCTTCGGCTTTTAATTTTATGACTTTCTTCATAACAGTTCCTCGCTTTAGTGAGAATGAACATCAACATCGTGCGTTATGTTCCTAAGCAGTCCGTTCTTGTCACAGATGGAGCATTCCACCTGTAGAGTAGTATAAAGTATATGAAACTTTTCAGCAAGCTTTTCATCGATTTCCTTTAGAATACAACCCGGCCGTGGCCGCTCAAAGTCTTCGAGGTCTACATGAGCACTAAGCGCATGTGTTTTATGACATATACTCCATATGTGAATACTGTGAACCCCCCTAACACCTTTATGGTTAGTGATCTCACTTACAACCTCAGTAAGATCAATGTCCTTTGGCACCCCCTCCAATAGGATATGAGTTGAGTCCCTAACTATGCGTGAAGCACCATAGAAGAGTATAACAGAGATAATGATACTTATAATAGGGTCTGCGATGAAGTATCCGGTTGAGAATATGATAATCGCGGCGATTATTACACCCACAGAAGCAAGCGCATCACCAATAACGTGCAAAAATGCACTCCTGACATTCAGATCTGATTTTGCGTACTTCATCAGCCAGAGCGCCACAACGGCATTAACAATAAGTCCTACGACAGCTACAGCAAGCATCCCGGCGCCTTCGACCGGAGGAGGGTCAAATACCCTCAATATGCCCTTATATGCGATAAAAACAGAGAGCAGCAGTATGGTAACGCCATTTATAAAGGCAACCAGGACCTCCACCCTATGAAGTCCATATGTACGCTTATTTGAAGGAGGAAGAGCGGATATATATATAGCAAACAGGCTTAAAGAAAGAGCCAGCATATCCATGAAGACATGAGCCGCATCGGTAAGCAAAGCCAGGCTGTTCGTAACAATGCCGCCAACCAGCTCCGCAAAGAATATTATAGCCGTAAGGCAAACCGCTACAATTAGGCGTTTCTTCAAAGTACGGTCTGTGCTTCCGACACATCGAATATCTTTTTTCGAAGAACTCATCAACTCTCCTCATCCTCGATTAGTTCTTTAAGCTCTTTCTTACCTGGCCTTTTCTTCTTGGTCTTCTTTGATTCTATGACAGAAACCGGAGGAGGCATATCTTTTCTGACTTTTTTCAAGACCTCTGTTCGTGATATAGGCCTCGGTTTCTTAATTTTCTTGCCAGCGGTCATCTCAGTACATCCTCCAAGAATGAAGTACCATTAGGTAGTGAAGCCGCATTAAAGTAATCGGCTACTGTTTGTCCTATATCAGCAAAGCTCACCCTTGTACCAAGGTCACAACCTGCTTTAATTATATCACCAAACACCAGCAGTGGCACATACTCTCTTGAATGATCAGTAGATTCTGTAGTAGGATCACAGCCGTGGTCTGCTGTTATAATCAGAATGTCGTCCTCTCGAAGTAAAGTGATGATCTTGCCTATCCAGGTATCCGCCTCATTAAGGGCCTTGCCATAACCGAGAGCGTCGTTCCTGTGTCCATATAACATATCAAAATCTACCAGGTTAGAGAATATGAATTCACCTACTTGACCCTTCTCATTTACCTTCATTTTAGTCGTATCCATAACACTTTGGTTGCCTTTCACTGAAAGCTCTTCGTCAAATCCAATATGAGCAAATATATCCGGTATCTTACCGACACCGGATACCTTGACCCCATTCTCATGTAAGACAGTCAGCAAATTTGGTGACGGAGGAGTAACGGTCAGGTCTTTTCTCCCCTCTGTTCTGTTGAACGCACCTTCTACTCCATTAAAAGGTCTTGCGATAACCCTGCATACATTGAATTTGTCCGCTACGTCTCTTGCCTTCCCACATATCTCATAAAGCATATCCAAACTAATGACATCCTCATGAGCGGCTATCTGAACAACACTGTCCGCAGAGGTATAAAGTATCGGCAAACCGGATTCGAGATGTTTTGTGCCCAATTCATTGATTATCTGTGTTCCGGAAGCAGGCTTCCTCCACAAGTACTCCAGACCCGTAGCCACTGACAGCTCTCTAATAAAGTCTTCAGAAAAACCTTCGGGAAAGGTCCTGAACGGCACGGAGGTAACAATACCTGCCATCTCCCAATGTCCGGTAATCGTGTCCTTGCCCTTGGAAAGCTCAACCATACGCCCAAAACAACCTGTAGGATCAGTTACGCTTGGCAATGACTTTACTCCTTTAATGTTACCAAGACCTAACGTTTCAAGGTTTCTCAGGTGAATACCTTCAGCCTTATCCATCACATTATCTAAAGTGTGGCTACCCTCGTCTCCATACTCCACCGCGTCAGGTAAAGCACCGACACCGACACTATCCAGAACAATTAAAATGACCCGCTTAACCGACATAGAAATTCCTTATTTAAGAACCGGAGATATAATTAGAGATCTCATTTAAAGATGATGGGTTTACTGTGGAATCAATAGAACAAGAACTTGAGATCATCTTAGCTCCACTCTTGAGCGCTTCAGCCTTGAACTCCCTAACACGATCGTTCGCACCTTCATTTAACATCTCGCCCGGAATCCCGCAGATACTCTTCACTCCAGGGATAACATGAACTCCATCTACACTTAAGTAATCCGGGGATATCATCTGAATGGAAGGTGTAAGGGTCGAAGGGTCGGAACAAATATGCATAATAAAGACAGTGTTCAAGGATATAACCTCATCCCTTATACTCTTGATAAATGGTGCGGTATGAGAAGCATAAATATCCGGACCAAGGGTTTTTGCGGTAGCAAACGGATCGGTTAAGAAAATAATATCAGCGCCTGCTTCACATAGAGCTTTTGCGTAGGAGGTTATATCAACCGTAAGATCATAAAGGAACTGCTTAAGCTCCGGAGTTCCTTTTGCACAGTGCCTTAAAATTTCTTTCCCATCCATAAGAGATGAGGCTAGGCTTAAAGGTCCTACAATATCCGCGATTACTGGCACGCCATCGTCGAGCACCTTAAGCTCACGAACTACATCCAACATCATCGGAAGCCTTTTATCTTTATAGGGAGATAAACGTTCAAGGTTCTTTGCCTCAGAGATAGTACCTATTGGGTAATCAACGATTCCATAGAGCTCATGCTCTCCACCGTATGCCTCGGAAAGCACGGTCATTATGCAAGGGAACGTATAAGCTTTAAGTGAACACTTCGAGTATAGGTAACGTGACATCTTTACAACAGAACTTTTATCTGTACTGAGAGCCACCCTGTCGACACCAAGTTCAGCCATGGCCGCACTCATTGGCTCGTGAATAAGTGAACCTGCCAGAATGAAAGGCACCCCTTTGCCTTCCTCCGGGGTTAAAGAGTCAAGGACCTCTTCCCTCCCCATTACAGAAGCTGGCATTTAATCGACCTCGGGAGAGATTGGAGCTTCTCCTTTTAATGTAGTTATATAATCAAAAACTTTCTCAACACTCTCTTTTGCACCCTCGACCGCGATAACAACCGCGCCTTCGCTGCCTGCGATACCGCCGGAGGCAACGTGGGATGCAACAACATCTTCCTCCCAAAAAAGTATCTCTATGGCCTGTATCTCTGTA
>DAOVXI010000173.1 GCA_030636245.1 Deltaproteobacteria bacterium | reverse complement strand
GCGCAAGTGTTGCGCTCATACTTATGGAAAAGGGTTACAAGAGGGTAAGCGCCCTCAAGGGAGGGTTCAACGCATGGGTGAAGGCGGGGTATCCGCTGGAGGAGCGATAGGGTATAAGTAAGGTACTTTCTATCGGTGGGCCATTGCCCATTGATAATCATGCCGAACAAGTTCGGCATCACATGATCCTATCCTCTATTATCCACAAATATGAAAATTCGTCAATGGGCAAAGTTATTAAAACCTTTCATTACCCCACTCCCCCTTTACTCCCAACCATCTTAGTGCTACAGTTTACATATAAAATATTTTTGGTTGTTGGGGTCTTTTGGTAACGAAAGGAGATGGGTTATGAAACGATTAACGATAATGATGTGCATGGTTCTTGCGCTGGCCTTTGTTAGTACAGGCTGTGCTTCAACGGGAAAAACACCGGATGAGAAACGTGCGGCCATACTCGATATGAAGAACGAGGTCCTGGGCGATCTATATAAGGTAAGGCCCGACGTGAGGGCGCAGATAAAGGCGGCTCCGGGGTACGCGGTATTCAGTAACGCGAACGTTAACCTCATCTTCGCGAGCTTCGGCGGAGGCTACGGCGTTGTGAGAGACAACGCTACGGGCAAGCATACATACATGAAGATGGGAGAGGTGGGGATCGGACTTGGCCTCGGCATTAAGGACTTTCGTGCCGTATTTGTCTTTCATAACAGAAAGGTTATGAAGCGTTTTGTTGATCAGGGCTGGGCCTTCGGCGCACAGGCGGACGCGGCGGCAAAGGCAGGGGACAAGGGAGCGGCAGTGGCCGGAGAGGTGACGATCGATAATATAACCATATATCAGTTGACGGAATCCGGGCTCGCGCTTCAGGCAACGGTCAAGGGCACGAAGTACTGGAAGGATAAGAAGCTGAATTAGTTCCGTATAAATAAATCTCAGAGGGCGGGGCGGGCAACTTCAGGCCTGCTCCGTCTTAACGAACTCCCAGGTGTCGCCCTTCCTGTCGTACCTTATGATATAGATGTACCCGTCCTCGGCCCTGAGTTTGAAGTACTCGTGGTCCTCTCCGTACCATCTGTCGAGCACCTCTTCGACCTTCAGGCACTTCTCCCCGATGGTTATGGAGCGCGGCCTCTCCTCGGCCTTGTGCCCCGAGTAGGCATCCACCTTTATCCTTATCGGCATAACTTTATAACCCCCGTTCTTTATTAAGCTTATCATCTTAAGCTACCCGAACTCAAATCCCAGGCATCGTACTTTCTTTACTAAAACTATTCTTAGTGTTAACCTAAACGCATGACAAACTCAACAGAAGAAAACAAATTCAGATCAGGCTTTGTTGCCATAATCGGACGCCCCAATGTGGGCAAGTCCACGCTGCTTAACACCATCCTCGGTGAGAAGGTGGCTATCGTATCGAACCGTCCCCAAACAACGCGTAACCGCATACGCGGGGTCAAGACGACCGAGACGGAGCAGGTGGTTTTTATCGACACCCCCGGGGTGCACAGGACGGATAAGCCCATGAACGAGTTCATGGTTCGTGAGGCCTTAAGCGCCATAAGCGAGGTGGACGCGGTCATATACATGGTGGACGCGACACGGAGGACGGGCGAGGAGGAGCGCTACATAATGGAGAACCTCGATTCGGTCAAGATACCCGTCATGCTGGTCATAAACAAGATTGACGAGCTGGGGCGTGACGAGATATTGCCGGTCATCGACGGGCTGACAAAAGGCGGCAACGTGGAAAAGTTTCACTCGGTGCATCCCATCTCGGCAAAAGACGGTGACGGTGTAGAAGGCTTACTTTCAGAGGTAACGAAGTTACTGCCCGAGGGGCCGATGTTCTTCCCGCCGGATATGGTGACGGACCAGCAGGAGCGTTTCCTCGTCTCGGAGATAATACGCGAGAAGATATTCAACATCATGCTTAAGGAGGTGCCCTACTCGACCGCGGTGGAGATAGAGCGCTACAAGGAGGATGAGGAAAAGGGCATCATAAAAATTCATGCCGCCATCATCGTGGAGCGCGACTCGCAGAAGGGTATCATTATCTGAAAAAAAGGCGAGATGATAAAGAGGATAGGCTCTGAGGCACGCATCGAGTTGGAGGCCATGCTCGGCACAAAGATATACCTTGAGTTGTTCGTGCGTCTTGAGAAGGACTGGACAAAGAAAGGCGCGCGCCTTAAGGAGTTCGGTTACAAATAGTGAGGATAAAAGCCACACACTTTAACCTAGTTTTCAGCAGCCTCGTGGCGCTCTTCATGTCGTTCTTCATATCCTTTTTTATGGTCCTTGTGAACACAGGCTTTAGCTCTTTGCTCCTTCCCATGTGGATGAAGTCCTTTGTCACGGGCTTTGTGATAGCCCTTCCGACCTCGATAGTGGTCATCCCGCTGATACGCAATTTTCTTCTCAAGTATGTTGATGAGGGGTAGTGTTCAAGGATGAGTGGTGAAGTTTCAGGGGCGGGCTTTTGCCCGCCCCTTTTTTTATGAGAGGTTTCTGTCAGCCATGTTATAGAGGACGGTGTTCTCTTTGTTTATCCTCTCGGCGAGTACGCCGAAGATGGACTTTGTTTCTTTTATGAAGTTGTCCGGGTCATTTGTTATGGCCATGGAAATCGGCCAGTTGTCGAGATAGCTCTGGAACTCGGTGTTTATGCCGCCCATCTCTTTATTGAAACGCATGGCCGTGTCCTGAAGCTCTTTATCCGGCTGTTTGTATAGCTCGGGGTAGAGCGAGTCGTCCTCGATGGCCAGGTGCAGCTTGAGTTTGCCCGCAAGGCGCGCGATGAGCCTGCGCAAAGTGTCAACGTTCTCGTTTATCTCGGACCTGTTCGTAAGGTTAAGTATCTCTGTCGCCTGTGCCAAAAGGTCGTCGTGCTGTTTTCTGAAGTTATCTGTTCTTGCCATTGTATCGCCCTCCTTTTTTTCCGGTTAATTTATTTCTTGATCCCCTGACTTGAGTAAAGTATATAACACCCTCGATGCTACAAAAATGACATCCGTCAGTCTCAGTGAAAAAATCCGCGCTCTTTACTAAAATCTTTTATGGTGGTATTCTTGGTCATATTACGGGCTATGGGTTTCGGCGCGAGGACGCATTGAAACATCAATAACTTATATAGGAGGCAGTTATGTCTAAGGGTGGTGAGAAAGAGGTAAAGGTAAAGTTCCCGGATAATTTATTAGGCGGTGCTTATTCTAATAATATGTTCGTAACACATACCAAAGAGGAGTTCATTCTGGATTATCTGATGGTTTCTCCGCCAACGGGAGGGACGGTCACGTCACGTGTTATAATCAGCCCCGGTCACATGAAGCGGATGATAGTTGCGTTGCAGGATAATGTTAAGAAGTATGAGGATAAATTCGGGCAGATAGATGCTGCCGAAGAGCCAAAATTGCAGGGCTTCAATTCACCTATTAAACATTAGGGGTTTCAGGGCGGGGACGCATTGAAACATCAGGAAGTAGGGGGCAAGCAAAG
>DAOVXI010000020.1 GCA_030636245.1 Deltaproteobacteria bacterium | reverse complement strand
ACTATTGTCCACATACGCCGGGTGAAGGTTGTTCTTGCAGGAAGCCGGGCACAGTGCTTATAGACAGGGCTACCGCGGAGTTTGGCGTGGACCCCTTACTCTCTTATGTTATCGGGGATAAAGAGGTTGATATGAAACTTGCCGAGAACGCCGGAGCTAAAAGCGTGTTAGTGCTAACAGGTATGGGTAAAGAGGAGAGCGGTAAGGTACGTCCTGACCACGTTGCAGCTGACCTGAGTGAGGCGGCAAGCTGGATAGTAGAGGACTCTAAGGAGTAGGAATGGCTATGAAGGAAAGCGTATCCATAGTAATACCGATATATAACGAGGAGGAGAGTATCCCTGAGTTATATAAGGCGCTAAAGCCTGTTATGGAGTCAACGGACAGGCCATATGAACTGGTCTTTATTGATGACGGCTCCACCGACGCTACGATGGAGAAGTTAAACGAGCTTGGTAAGAAGGACGATACCGTTGTTGTTGTAAGTTTTAGGCGTAACTTCGGACAAACCGCGGCCATGGCCGCCGGCTTTAAGTACGCAACAGGTGATGTTGTCATAACAATGGATGCGGACCTTCAGAATGATCCCGAAGACATACCAATGTTGCTTGAGAAGATAAAGGACTGCGATGTTGTGAGCGGGTGGCGTAAGGACCGTCAGGATGCGGCGCTTTCGAGAAAGCTACCAAGCTTTATCGCCAACAGGCTTATAAGCTGGGTCACAGGGGTCAAGCTCCACGACTACGGTTGTACACTTAAGGCATACCGTAAGGATGTTGTTAAGAACATACGGCTGTATGGAGAGATGCATAGGTTCATTCCGGCTCTGGCGAGCTGGGTCGGTGCGAAGATAATTGAAGTGCCTACACGCCATCACGCAAGAAGGTGGGGGCAAAGCAAGTATGGCATATCAAGGACTATAAGGGTCGTGCTGGACCTTATTACCGTTAAGTTTCTCCAGAGTTTTTCTACTCGTCCTATCCACGCCTTCGGCCCCGCGGGGTTGCTGCTTGGTTTTTTTGGTTTTCTCTTCGGAGCGATACTGAGTTATGAAAAGATAATCCTTGGGCACGATATAGGCGGAAGGCCGCTCCTGCTTTTGAGTGTGCTGCTTATCATCCTTGGGTTTCAGCTCATTATCCTTGGTCTCCTTGGCGAGATGCTTGCCCGTATATACCATGAAAGTCAGGATAAGCCCGTTTTTTACGTCAAGAGTATTACCAAGGGCGGTAAGGCAACAGAGGGCGAGACACCCTGAGCCATGCAGCGTAAGATAGTTACAGCTCTGGTAAAGATCGCGATCAGTGCCGCGATACTGTTCTTTTTATTCCGTAGTATTGATATGGAAGCTTTTTTTGATGTGGTTAAGGGCGTCACCCCGGTTGCCGTTATCCTGGCCGCATTGCTCTTCATTCTTTCTCAGTTGATATCAACTTACAGATGGTCCGTGCTCTTACGAAAAGACGCGGAGGTGCCTTACCTGAAGCTACTTTCATTTTATTTTATAGGCATTTTCTTTAACAACTTCCTTCCCTCGCTTATTGGAGGGGATGTTGTTAAAGGTGTCTACCTATACAGAGAGACAGGTAAGGGAAGTTCCTCTATCGCATCCATATTCATGGACAGGTACATGGGCTTAGTTTCCATTATAACCGTAGTTAGTATCTCACTTGTTTTCGGTTATAGAGGGCTGATGGAGATGGGTGGGGGTAAATTCGTCACGTTATTCTTTATCTTTGTTGTTAGCTTCCTTATGACAAGTGCCTTTATATGGATCAAGTTTCTGCACTCCTGGCTTGTTAAGCTTCTGCTAAGGGTTCACCTCTTTTCGTTGAACAAAAAGATAGAGAGCTTTTATGAAATATTTATGGAGTACTCCAAGGCTCGCGACAGGGTCTTAAAAGCATACGGTATCTCTTTTCTGGTTCAGTTCTGCATAATAGGCGCATATATTGTTCTCGGTGCCTCTATTGGGATAACCATCAGTCCATTCTATTATTTTCTTTTCATTCCTTTGTCTATTGCCGTAGCCATGTTGCCGATAACGCTTGCCGGTGCGGGTGTGAGAGAGGCGGCCTTTGTTTTCTTCTTCTCAAGGGCCGGTGCTACAAGTGAAGAGGCAATGGCATTATCGCTTCTTTTGTTCGTTATTATTGTTTTGGTTAGCCTGGCCGGAGGTGTTGAGTTTCTGAGGGCAGGCAAAAAAGTAAAGAAGCTGGAAGATGACATGGCTTCGCTTGGCAAAGAAGTTTAAGTAAAATTATCGGAGGTTTTTATGAAGTTGGATGAGGAGTTGTTGAAGGTATTGGTCTGCCCAAGCTGCAAGGGATCACTTGTGCATGACGAAGGTGAGGGCATTGTTTGCGAGAGTTGTAAACTGGCGTATCCAATAAAAGACGGCATACCCGTTATGCTCGTAAATGAAGCCAAAAAAATCGGCTGAGTACTCTGAGTTTTTTATATGAGTGAAGTAATACTATATTTGTTCTTTAGAGCTTTTTGTTTTGTCACAGGAATTCTTCCGCTAGGCTTCGCTTTATGGGCTGGAAGGATTATGGGAGCACTCGTGTGTCTATTGCCTGTAAAACGAAAGAGGCTCGTTTTTTATAACATTAGAAATGCTTACAAGGCTGAGCTTGATGAAGCGGGAGTGAACCATATGCTAAGGCGCATGTATCAACACTTCGGTATGAGCCTTATTGAGTATGCCAGACTTCATCGCATGGACAAAGAGTATGTGGATAAATACATAACCTTTGAAGGACTCGGTAATCTTGACAATGCGCTTAAGAACGGCGGCACGGTCGCGCTTATGGCTCACCACGGCAACTGGGAGATGCTTTTGATAGCGCTTGCTCTTAAAGGCTATCCTCTGAACATCGTCGTTAGACCCATCGACAACACACATATCAACCACTATGTGACAAGGTTACGCACAAGAGCCGGCAATAAGATAATAGAAAAAAAAGGAGCGCTCAGAAAGATGTTGAGGGTGCTTGAGGATGGAAAGATACTTAGCATACTCCTGGATCAGAGGGCGGCTGTGAAAGAGGGGGTAGAGTGCGAGTTCTTCGGCAGGAAAGCCATGACAAGCAAGGGGCTGGCCGGGATAGCTCTTAAAACTGATGCAACCGTTGTTCCCGTATCAATATCAAGAATGAATGGCCCTTACCATAAAGTGGTTTGTGACAAAGCCGTTAGCTTTACTCCATCCGGCAACAAGGAAGAGGACGTAGCAGAGATGACTCAGATATTTACTAGCTCAATTGAGAACTTCATCCGAAGAAACCCCGAGCAGTGGTTCTGGTTTCACTCTAGATGGGTAAGACGAAAGAATGCAGGTTAAGAATGAAGATAGCACTTGTTAGCAGAGGTTACTCTCTGAGTTGGGGAGGAGCTGAAAGGGTTACGGTAGAGCTTAGCAATGCTCTGCGTAAAGCCGGACATAAGGTAACGGTCTTTGCCGAGATGATAGAGGGCGAGGCAGGACCTGAGCTCATTAAAATCGATACCGGAGAGGGTTTCTCCTCAGCAAAGAGAAGGTACCGCTTTAATGATATTGTTAACGCTGAGCTTAAGGGAAAGGACTTCGACGTTGTCTTCGGGTTAACTCAGTTTTTCCCAACGGATATATACTGGGCCGGCGGTGGGGTGCATGAGCATTGGATGAGGCTTCGCTTCGGCACAGGAATCAAGAGAAAGCTTAAGACCCTTATTAATCCCGTGCACGCCGTTAATGACTGGCTTGAAAAAAATATCCTGAAAAAAGGCAACCACCGCTACATCGTCACAAACTCCGATCTTGTAAAGGGACATATGCACAGGTACTTCGGTAGTGAGCTCAAGGTGCGTACCGTTTACAACGGTGTTGATCACGAGGACTTTAATCCAGAGGTGAAAAGCTCTAGAGTTGAAGTGAGAAAAGAATGTGGCTTTGGTGATGATGATATCGTGGGTATCTTTGTCTCGACAAACTGGCCGCGCAAAGGGCTCGATACGATACTTAGGGCCATGGTGGTAGAGAAGAGTGTAAAACTTATTGTTGTCGGGCGGGGCAGTATCGCAAAGTATAAGAAAAAGGCAGAGTCGTTGGGGATCGAGAAAGGACGAATATATTTTGCAGGACAGGTTAATAAGCCCGGGCTATATTATGGAGCAGCTGATTTTTCTGTTCTGCCCACACAGTATGACGCGTGCGCCGGGGTTTGTCATGAGGCAATGGCCTGCGCGCTCCCTATGATAACGACCAAGAGTAATGGTGCGTCCGAGTTTATAGAGGATGGCGTGAGTGGTTATATCCTGGATGAGTGGGATGATCACGAAGCTTTAGCTCGATTTTTTAATAAGCTTACGGATAAGAAACACAGGGAAGCAATGGGTATTAAGGCGCACGAGTTTATTAAAGGGCTTACCTGGGAGCGAACCGTCGGTGAACTTATAGAGGTTTGTGAGGAGGTAGTAAAGGAAAAAGGTCGCCGTGATGGCTGATACTCCGTGCGTTAGCGTTATAATACCGAGTTATAACAGGCGGAGCTTTGTCGCTGAAGCGGTTGAGAGTGTATTGGCACAGGACTACGGTAATATAGAGTGCATTGTTGTGGATGATGGAAGCACGGATGGGACAAAGGAGTTCCTTGCTGGAAAATACGGCGCAAGTATAAAGTATCTTTACCAGAAAAACAAAGATAAGTGTGTAGCAAGAAACTATGGGATAAGAGAGTCAAAGGGTGAGTACCTGATGATGCTGGACTCAGACGATCTTTTTTGCAAAGGCGCTGTAAAGGCTATGCTCACATGTTTTGATAGTCACGATAACGCAGACGCGGTCTATGGATTGACACTTAAAGAGAATGAAGAAGGCAAGACCAGGTATATGGCTGAGAGGAAGTGGCCTGAAGGAGATATATTTGATGCCTATATGAAGGACAGGTTCTTGAACAACGATTGTTTTATGATAAAGAGAGAAGCGATGTTGAAGCATGGAATGTATAGCGAGGAGATAACCAACTTTGAGGATATAGAGCTTCACTTAAGGCTTACCTCCATTCTTAAGTTCTACTTCTGCGGTGAGTACACATGTGTTGTGCGTTCTCACGGCGAGCGAGAGCGAGCTTCATATGAAAAAGTTTTGACGCAAGGCGTTAGGGCCATGGATGTTTTGTTTACTACGAAGGGGCTCAGCCAAAAAATCCTTAATGTGAAAAAGAAACTTTACGCTGAGCAGTATCTTTCACTGGCGCTCATGGCATATAAGGCCGGGCTCATGAAAAAGTTTAGAGGATATTTTTATGACTCGCTTGGCTATAACCCAATGGCTTTATTTAAGGGTCGTTTTCTTAGGCGTTACCTTATAAGCTTCATCAAATAATATGGATATTAGCATAATCATAGTAAACTGGAACACCAGGGAGGATATCCTTAAGTGTCTTGTCTCTATTTACAAGTTCACGAAAGGTATTTCCTTTGAGGTCATTGTCTCTGATAATGGAAGTATTGATGGAAGTGTTGAGGCCATAAGAGAAGTCCTGCCGGAAGTGCGTATCATTGAGAACGGAGCCAACCTCGGCTTTGGCAGGGCCAACAACAGAGCGTTGGGATCTACCGTTGGAAGGTATGTCCTTTTCTTAAATAGTGATACGATCGTAACCGACGGTGCTATAAGTGACGCTGTGGCATATCTTGATGAAAACCCGAGAGCAGGTCTTGTTGGAGTGCAGCTTTTAAATGAAGACTGCACACTTCAGAACTCTATCGCCAACACCCCAACCATTGCAACCGAGCTGCTTAATAAAAGTCTTTTAAGAAAGTTATTTCCTTCAAGGTATCCCGGTAAGGAGCATAACTTCACTTCTCCCAAAGAGGTAGATAGCGTTGTCGGTGCGGCTATCTTTGTAAGGAAAGAAGCGCTGGATGATGTCTCCACTTTTGATGAAAGCTTCTTTTTCTTTCTTGAAGAAACTGACCTTTGTTTGCGATTAAGGCAAGCGGGCTGGAAGGTGTTGCATCATCCCGGAATTAGGATTTTTCATTCTCAGGGAAAAAGCGCTAAGAAGGTTAACACCCGCGCAAGAATTGAGTACTGGATCTCAAGGAATATGTTTTTTAGAAAGCATTATGGAGCTCTAACGAATACTGCGCTCTTTGTCGGTCTCATAGCAAAACTTACTGTTAATATAATTCTTCTTCTCACTCTGAACATTGTTACATTCTTCGCTCTCTCAAAACAAAGGAACAAGCTTGCGTTAAACCTGATGATCCTTTGTTGGCACCTTTTTGGGAGGCCGACCAACTGGGGGCTCAGGGGCGGGACAGGTGTCATGACACCTCTTGTGAGGCACACTCTTGTTTGGAGCAGTGTTGATGATCTTACGGAACAGGATAGCGTTTTGAATGTTCCGGGAGAGCTTGTGAGAAGGGTTCCCGGCAGGCAAGAGGTCTGGAAGGTAAAGAGAAGAGAAGGAGAAGCTGTATTTATAAAAAGGGTCGCTTACAACTCATGGCCAAGGAGGCTTAAGGGTACTGTCTTTGGAACTTCATTAAGTAAAGAGCTTCAAGGAATATTGAAGGCTTCTGATGCCGGGTTAAATACCGCTAAGGTCCTGGGTTTTGGGACGGTAAAGGATTTTCTCATAAGAGAAGATGTGCTGGTGACCGAGGCCGTTAAAGGTGCTGTATCAATAAAGGAGCTTAAGTTTAATGATATAGACGGCATAACCATAAGTGAAGCTTTCGAGGAGGTGCTTGCCTCGAACGGGCTATGCGGCTTTGAGAAGCTTTTTGGCTTTGAAGGCGGAGAGTTTGAGGTTGAGCGTGAAGAGCGTAGTGTCGTTAGGTTTGAGGTTAAGGACAAGAACGCTGGTCTAAAGGTATTCTACTTAAAACGTCATACCGGAATACAAAAACGTTCGATCAAAAGCATGATCACCCGAGGAAGTGAAGACGGCAGGAATGAGTGGGAGATGATGATATCACTTCTGCGTGATGGTTTTCTGACTATGACACCGGTTGCGTATGGTCAGAAAAAAGAGGGCGGCCTACAAAAGTCACTGACCTTGACCGAAGAGATATATAATGGTGTCAGGGTGGAGGATTATATTCCAACTCTCGCGGCCAAGGGAAAAGATGGTGTAAAAGAGAAGAGGAAGGTAATAGGGGATGTCGGAAGGCTTGCAAGGAGGTTTCATGACGCAGGGTATAACCATCAGGATTTCTATCTAGGGCATATTTTCATAACACCTGCCTCTGGCGAGCTTTTTCTGATCGACCTTCAGCGTGTGCAGAAAAGAGAAAGGGTCGGGAAAAAGTGGGTGGTGAAGGATCTTTCTCAGCTGGTATACACTGCCCTTATATGCGATAATTTTAGCTCTACCGATCTGGTGCGTTTTGCGTATGCTTATCTTGGAAAAGCTGGGTTTGATAAAGATGATAAAAAGATGATAAAAGAGATACTGGCAAAGGCCGAGAGGATATCACGGCACACGGTGAAACTACTGAGGCGAAAGGCCGAAAAAGCAAAGGTTAAATGATAGGATATACTAATGAAAAATTATCTGACGCTTAGGCGCGCAAAAAGTATTATAAAAGGATTTAACAACTCAAAGGTGCTTGTTATTGGCGACATGATAGTCGATCATTTTATATGGGGAAGTGTGCGGAGAATAAGCCCCGAAGCGCCCGTACCTGTAGTGGACGTTACCGAAGAGACGATAATGCTTGGCGGAGCCGGGAATGTCGGGGCCAACATAAGAAGCCTTGATGGAAGATGTTCTGTTGTAAGTGTCGCCGGCAGGGATGAGGACGGGGAAAAACTAAATGAGCTCTTGAGTGATATCGGGATAAAGTCGGATGGTATCGTAACGGACAAGGACCGTCCCACAACCATAAAGACAAGGATCGTTGCGCATCATCAGCAGGTGGTTCGTTTCGACAGGGAGATGCGGAGCGACCCCAAAAACGGTATCATTAAAAAGATAGAGGAAAATATAAAGAAGGCGGCAAGGAGCGCCGATGTTATAGTGATATCAGATTACGCAAAGGGGCTTATTAGTTCCTCGCTTGTGGAGTTCATAGTTAAAGAAGCGAAGAAGAAGCCTGTCTTTGTGGATCCCAGGGTTGAGGGTGAGGGGCTTTATAAGGGAGCGACATTGATAACCCCGAATAGCAGTGAAGCGAGTCTCTCTTCAGGTGTGGACATTAAGGATGAAAAGAGCCTTAAGGAAGCTGCCAGAGAGCTCAGGAAAAGATATGACCTTTCTGCGGTACTCATAACAAGGGGCGAGCACGGCATGAGCCTTTTTGAGGATAAGAGAGTAACGAATATTCCGACCGTTGCAAGAGAGGTTTTTGACGTAAGTGGTGCCGGTGATACGGTGATCGGAGTTATGGCACTAAGCGTTGCTGCTGGAGCGAGCATGCGTGAAGCGGCGGTCCTTGCAAACTTTGCCGGTGGGATTGTAGTCGGTAAACTTGGCACCGCCACGGTAACCCCTGTAGAGCTGATCGAGGCTGCGGCAAATAGACTTGGACGTAAGTAGGCTGAGATGGAAGCTACCACTGCTCTTCCTGTAAAACTTGTTACGAGTATTATCTCAAACAGTGATGAGATAACGGAAGCGGTTATTGAAGAACTTAAAGAAAAGTATGGCAGCTTTGATTATATAAGCGACAGGTTGGCTTTCGACCACACGGATTACTATGGTGATGAGATGGGTCGTGAGCTATCAAGGTACATAATATCTTTCAGAGAGCTTATAGATCCGGGCAAGTTGGCAGAGGTAAAATTATTTACAAATGCTCTTGAGGCCAACTTTAGTGTCGAAGGTAAAAGAAGTATGAATATAGACCCGGGATACGTAACGCTTGAGAGGTTAGTGCTTGCGAGCTGTAAGAACTTCTCGCATAGAGTGTATCTGGCTTCAGGTGTATACGCAGAGCTTACGCTTTTGTATAAGGGCAGGTCATTTATGGCATTGCCGTGGAGCTACCCCGAGTACACTAGAGAACCGATACTTACTATAATGAATAACATAAGAACTACGTACCATAAGGAAATGAACGGAAGAGGCCTATGATAAAAAGTATGACAGGTTATGGAAGAGCTGAGTTTACTGTAGTCGAGAAAAGGCCTGAAGTAATGGAAAGTCTTGATGTTGACGAGAACCAAGAGATCGAGAGGCGTACAGAAAGTTTTTCCTTAGAGTTAAAGACCCTTAACCATCGATACATTGATATAAACTTTAAAGCTCCTGAGAAGATAATGCGTCACGAGATAAAGGCTCGTCAATTCATAAAGGATCACATTGCCAGAGGTTCTGTGGGAGTCTTTGTGAGACCGACATTAAAGGACCAGAGCTTCGGAGCTCTGAACAGAGTTGTTGTTGATACCTACCTTGATGCCGAGCATGAGCTTAGGCAACACTTTGCTCTCAAGGGTGAGTTAGATGTCTCTTCGATGTTACGCTTAAAGGATGTTATCGGTAGCTCTTCGCAGTTCGTAACTGATCCGGCGGACGATTGGAGTTCTTTACAAAATGCTTTGGAGTGTGCCTTGAGTGAGCTTGATGCCATGAGGGGTGCTGAGGGTGAGGCGCTTAGGCTCGATGTTGTCGAGAGGGTCAAGGTTATCGAAGGCTATCTTGGCAGTATCAGTAAGAGAGCGCCTGAGGTTTTGAAGGAGTATAGAGAAAAACTTGCGGGAGAACTTAAGGAGTTTATCGCAAGCGGTGTTGATGAAGCCAGGCTGGCCGGAGAGGTAGCGCTATTTTCAGATAAGATGAATGTTAATGAAGAGGTAGTGCGTTTCCTGAGTCACACCAAACAGTTCAGGACGTATCTTTCTTTTAGTGAGCCGGTGGGGAGGCGTCTTGATTTTCTTTGTCAGGAACTCTTAAGAGAAGCCAATACCATCTCAAGCAAGTCGCCTGATGTGGAGATAACCCAGCAGGTGGTTGAGATAAAGGGAGAACTTGAGAAGATAAGAGAGCAGGTCCAGAATATTGAGTAGTGAGCATAAAAAGGGAAGTGTCTTTGTCGTATCAGGGCCATCGGGTGCAGGTAAGAGCACTTTGGCTAAAAAAGCCGTGGAGTTTTTTCCTGATCTCACCTTCTCCATCTCATACACTACACGCAAGCCCAGGGCAGGTGACGTTGATGGTGTTGATTATCACTTTGTGTCAGCTGAAGAGTTTGACAAGATGGTCGAAAGCGGAGCGTTCCTCGAGTACGCTACGGTTCATGGGAAAAGTTACGGCACATCAGGCGTAGAGTTAAGCAAGGTGATTGACCGGGGCGGTAATGTGATCCTTGATATAGATGTTCAGGGAGCGGCCTTGATAAGAAACGCTCTTTCAACGGGCGAGCATGGCATGGATGCAGTGTTTATTTTTGTTCTACCCCCGTCAATTGAGGAGTGTAGAGAGAGGCTCAAGAAGAGGGCCAACCTGAGCGAAGATGAGCTTTCAAAGCGGATGAAAACCGCAGTTGAAGAGATAAAAAGAGCTGAGGAGTACGATTTTGTAATTGTAAATGATGGGCTAAATGAGGCCTTTTGTGAGTTTCAGGCCGTTATTGAGGGTAAAAAGAGCGAAACAAAAGAAAAGTGGGCTGGACTTAAGGGTCGTTACGGTTTATAATAATATTTATCAGTTAGAAGGAGGAGAGTTAGATGGCAAGGATTACGGTTGAAGATTGTCTTGATAAGGTGGAGAACAGGTTTGCGCTTGTTCACATAGCCGCACAGAGGGCCAGAGTTCTCCTAAAGGGAGCAAAGCCTTTTGTCGAGAGTAATAACAGGTCTATTGTTACAGCCTTGAGGGAAATCGCCGCAGGCGAGGTTACCTATGAGGCGCCCAAGTCTATTAAGAAAAAGAAGTAGAAAATAAAATTCATACTTTGATGTCACAGCCCGTTCCGATCATTATATCGTGCGGGCTTGATTTTTTTTAGACGAAAGGAGGATAAGGGATATGGTTGATTATGGAATTACGAGAAAGCTGGAGCTCTCCTATGAGGATGCGGTTGAAAAGATTACCGCTGCGTTAAAGGAAGAGGGCTTTGGGATCCTCACAGAGATAGATGTTAAGGCAGTCCTTAAAAAGAAGATAGATGTGGATTTCAGGAAGTATGTGATCCTTGGTGCATGTAATCCCACGTATTCCAATAAGGCGTTGAACGCGGAGATTATGATAGGTCTGCTACTTCCATGTAACGTGATCGTCTTTGAGAATGATGGGGGCGGCTCAACGGTTTCCGTTATGGACCCCGGTATTATGACCAAGCTGATTGATAACCCGGAACTTGGTGAGGTAGCAAAAGAGGTTAGAGAGAAGCTTGAACGGGCGTTAAACAGTATCTGATAAATACTTATGTTAATTTTTATCCGGAAGGGCGAGATGTCCTTCCGGATTTTTTATGTAATAAAGTTATCTGTTGATAATGCCATCGATAAAGTAGCGCACTTTGTAAAAGATATTCTCAGCATTTTCTGCCGTTGTGTCCGCTCCTGCATAAAATACAGATAGAACGAATACCGCGCATAAGAGGGCAACACTGCTCCGTACCCATTTTATCAGAGTTGACTGCTTACTTGTGTCTACCTTGGTTCCTCCTGAGATCATTGAAGAGAGTATCTCGACAACAAAGAAGCATCCGCCAATTGCCGCGACCTCGACCAAGTATTTTTTGAAACCCGATACCTTTATTAGTGAAGCCGCGAAGGGGTTCACATTAAACCAAATGATGGCTATGATAACGCCGGACTGGAACTGTATAGAGGTTCTTCTTAGAGGCCCGAAAAAGACCAAGCCTGCGCCAAAAAGCGCGAACGTATAATCGGTAGATCTTGTGTATGTCCCGTTATATACGTCTAAGATGAACGGGATGGATAGAAGGACGAAGACCAGATTATTAAATATTCTATTTTTTAAGAGGGTTATCCAAAGAGCTCTTTTAATTTTTTTGTCAGATCTGCTACTTTCATATAGTGTGTCGTAGAGGTGGGGGCGGTTCTTTTTTAATTTTTCCAGATCGTTCTCTATCTCTTCATCAGTGAAATCAAGCTTATCGTCTGATGATTCTTCCAATGTAACCGCTCCTCGGCTCATCGCCCTTGACGCGGCACTTGTCGGGTTCTCGTCCAGATGTTTTTTGAGATCGTTATCAATCTCTTTTTGTGAGAGATGTTCTGCTTCGCTCTTTATCTCTTGCCCTTTAGCCGGTTTCTTTTCAGCAGGGCCTTTTTTGAGAAGTATTTTTTCGAATCTGCTCATAGTGTTCTCAGCTCCTGATCGGATAAATTCTCTACATGATATATACCACAACCGGGTTGAAATGTTAAACGCAAAGGTTTAGTTAAAGACGGGGAACTGAATCTAAGAGGGTTTTTGTGTACATGTGTTCCGGTTCACTGAATATCTTATCCGTTGCACCGGACTCGATTATCTTGCCGTCCTTCATTATCGCCACTTCATCGGCCATGTACTCAACAACACCTAAGTCGTGGGTTATGAAAAGAAGTCCGAGGGAGAGTCTCTTTTGCAGACCTTTTATAAGGTTCAGTATCTGTGCCTGGACGGAAACATCAAGGGCGCTTGTCGCCTCATCACAGATAAGAAGCTCAGGCTCAACGGCAAGTGCCCGCGCGATGCTTATTCTTTGACGCTGGCCTCCCGAGAATTCATGCGGATAGCGATTTGCCATGTTTGTGCTTAACCCGACAGAGGTGAGTGCTTCGGTGACTTTATTCTTTCTATCGGTTTCACTGAGTTCGGGAAGGAGCGAGTTTATACCTTCAATGATTATCTCACCCACTCTTTGTCTGGGGTTAAGTGAGGAGTAGGGGTCCTGGAATATTATCTGCATTTTTTGTCTTACTTCACGAAGCTTGTTTTGCCTGAAAGAGCTTATCTCCTCACCGTTTATCATGATACTTCCACCGCTCGACTCGATGAGTCTAAGTATGGTCTTGCCAGCGGTTGTTTTACCGCAGCCTGACTCTCCTACAAGCGCTGTTGTTTTGCCGCGTCTAATTGTGAGGTCAATGCCATCGACGGCCTTAACATGACCGATCGTTCTTTTCAGGATACCTTTCTTTATAGGAAAGTAACACTTAAGCGATCTGACATTAAGAATTATTTCACTGCTATCCTTATCGCTTGATATGAGATCATGAGTTTCAGTTGTTTTAGGTTTTAGGATTTTTGAGTCTTTGTCGTCACCTAGGAACTTTTCATCAAAAAGATGACATGCGGTTACGTGGCCGGTATTCTTATAAGGCAGAAGCAAAGGCTCTTTGGCACTGCATCCCAGCATCTCTTCCGTGCAGCGCCCGGAGAATCTACACCCTGTTGCGTACTCGCTTGAGAGGGGGACGGTCCCCGGGATAGTGCTTAAGGGTTTAAAGCGACCCTTAAGGGTTGGTACCGCGTCTATAAGCTTTTTTGTGTATGGATGAAGCGGGGTTTTAAATATATTTTCTGTGGCTCCTTGCTCAACTATTTTACCCGCGTACATAACTCCGAGCTTGTCCGCATACTCTTTTACAAGGGCGAGGTTGTGAGTTATGAACAAAACGGCGGTTCCGAGTTCTTCCTTTAGCTCATCTATGAGAGTAAGGATCTCTTTTTGTATGGTAACATCGAGCGCTGTCGTTGGCTCATCCGCTATAAGGAGCTTCGGCCTGCACGCAAGGGCCATGGCTATCATCACCCTTTGGCGCATGCCTCCGGAGAGCCTATGCGGGTACTCGTTGTAAAGTCGTTCAGCGTCACCGAGCTTTACCTTTTTAAGCATCTCTATCGTAAGCTCTTTTGCCTCGGCTTTGTTCTTCGCTTGGTGTGTGCGGACGGCTTCGGCGATCTGCTCACCTACTGTAAATACCGGATTAAGTGAGCTCATTGGCTCCTGGAATATCATTGAGACGCTGCTGCCGCGGATCTTTCTAAGCTCGCCTTCACTTAGTGTCAGGGTGTTGACCCCGCTAAGCAGCACTTCACCTCCGGCGATATAGCCCGGTGGTGTGGGGATGAGCTTTGTTATAGACAGTGCCGTAAGTGATTTGCCGCAGCCCGACTCGCCGACAAGCGCGAAGGTCTCACCTTTTTCTATAACAAGGCTTACATCATCCACTGCCTTGCCTATCTCATCCCCAAGGTTGAAGTATGTTTTAAGTCCTTTTATCTCAAGAACGGGAGCCATTATTTTTTGCCCTCCTTAAGCTTTGGGTCAAGTGCGTCCCTCACGGCATCTCCCAGAATGTTT
>DAOVXI010000161.1 GCA_030636245.1 Deltaproteobacteria bacterium | reverse complement strand
GTAACCGGTCGAACCGGTCGGTGTCGCTACTATAAGTCCGTCACACCTGTAGGTGTTTACAAGGGCACCGTCTACCTTTGTCTCAAGATTACAGAGCCGTGCCATAGTACTTTTAATAACGACATCATTTAATACGCTGTAACTTATCGATTTACTTGCACCGCCTATATTAACGGAGAGCATCATCCTCTCCTCCAGTTCGAAGTCGCCCTTTAAGACCTTATCAAGGTTAGCAAAGACTTCCTCAACCTTTATGCTTGTCATAAAACCTAGGCTGCCCATGTTAACCCCAAGTATTGGGACCTTCCTTCCGGCTACGAGCCTCGCTGTATAGAGCATTGTGCCGTCTCCGCCGAGCACGATGATACAATCGACAACATTAGGCATGTCCTGCCTGTCGATGCCCTTCATGCCGTCAACTCTTTTGGCAAGCTCAACGTCGCCGTAGACATCCACGTTTTTCTGCACAAGTGACTCGGCTATGTCCCCGCTCAGGGCCATGGCCTCGTAACTTCCCTGCTTTACAACAATACCTATCCTGGTTATAGCCATCTCAACTCACCTCTTCTTATTAAGCCTTATGCGGCTCAATTATGACCTTTATCGACTCGCCCGCTCCGGCAACAAGCGCAAAGCCTTCCTTCGCCTCCTCTATTGGAAACCTGTGGGTTACCATATCATCCACAGTAATTCTTTTGCTTGCTATCAGCTCTATCGCCTTAAGCGTCTCGGCGGGAGGCGAGGCGTATGAAGTCGTGACCGTAATGTTATCCTTCCATAGATCAAAGAGAGGGAAAGGAAAGGTCTCACCCGGCTCCTTGGGCGCAAAAAGAAGTATGTTCCCGCCCCTTTCAACGCTGCTGAGTCCCTGCTCAATGGCCTTATCAGCCCCGGCGCAGATGCTTACAAAGTCAGCCTTTCGCCCATAGCTCTCTTCTATTATAGCAGGTACGTCATCCTTTGCATCTATCACAAGATCAGCCCCTGCACGCTTTGCGGCATCCAGCCTGTACGGGCTTATATCTGTTGCTATTATTGGCCCGGCACCGAGTGCTTTTGCAAGCTTAATATGCAGTAAGCCTGAGATACCGCTACCCAGCACGAGTACGCATTGGCCTGATGTAAAACGAGCTTTTTGAAAACCTCTTATGACACAGCCCAGCGGCTCGGAGAAGGAACCCTCCTCAAAACTCACACTCTCTGGAAGAAGGAAGGTGCCTCTATCGACATTTACCTGTGGCACCCGAACGAACTCGGCAAAACCTCCGGGCTCGAAGTTGGTGCTGCGAAGCATATCGCAGACGCTATGCTCTCCATTGAGACAAAAACGGCAGGTGTTGCACGGCACATGATGAGCCACGGTAACGCGGTCACCTTTTTTAAATTTCGTAACACCCTCGCCGACCTCTTCGACCAAACCGGCGACCTCGTGACCAAGAACAAGAGGGGCTTTTTTTATGCGGTACCACTCCATGACATCACTTCCGCAGATACCGCTCGCATAGACCTTAAGCAGCAGCTCGCCGGATGATATCTCCGGCCTGGCTACGTTTTCGCACCTTACGTCGTCATTCTTATAATATACGGCTGCCTTCACTGCTGATCACTTCTCATTCTTAATGGTGTTATAAAGGTCATATGCCACATCAGGCGTTGCGTTGTTATGCACGACCTCACGCACAGCCTGGATCATTCCAACGGGCGAGTCGCTCTGGAAGATGTTCCTTCCCATATCAACCCCGACGGCACCTCTATCAATTGCGTTACGGGCAAGTACGAGAGCGTCTTTCTCAGGTATCTTCTTTCCGCCCGCGATGACGATCGGCACGGGGCACGCTCTTACGACCTTTTCAAAGTCGTCGCAGTAATAAGTCTTAACAATATGAGAGCCAAGCTCCGCGGCTATGCGTGAGGCAAGCCCCAGATACCTTGAGTCGCGGACCATGTCTTTTCCAACAGCCGTTACCGCAAGTGAAACCAAGCCGTACTCCTCGGCATCATCGATTATCTTTGCCATATTAAGCAATGTTTCCCTCTCATTATCCGAGCCCACGAATATAGAGAGCGCGATGCCGGATGCATTAAGCTTTACCGCATCCTTTGTGGCAACTGTTATGCCTTCCTTGGAAAGATCATCCTGCAAAACACTTGTGCCTCCTGATACCCTTAAAACTATCGGCACGTCTATTGATGTATCAACGCAGTTCCTTAAAACGCCGCGTGTGAGCATAAGGGTATCGGCGTACTTAAGTATCGGCTCCAGTGTTTTTTTCGGCTCCTCAAGCCCTGAGGTGGGTCCGAGAAAATAGCCGTGATCAACGGCCAGCATAACGGTCTTTCCTGTCTCCGGCTTGATTATATTTGATAAACGATTACTTTGTCCCCAATCCATATTTAATTCTCCTTTCAAAAAAACTCAATTATTTTAAAGTGTTATGATTATTTAACGGTAAATCTCCGCTTATTTTAGCTGTTATTATTAATTGTTTAAGATATCAGTCGAGCGCAGGTGCGTCAACATAAATTTGAAGCTGCTTATTGAGGGTTAAACCAGTAAATACAGGAGGTATAAACCGGTAGGAGCTATCCGCCGTGAGAGTTTAAAACAGCTGAGCGAGTTAGTACGGCCTTCCGCCGTGAGAATTTAAGCAGCAGAGCAAGTTAGTACGGGCGTCCGCCATGAGAATTTAAAAAAGTCTGACGGCATGCACCGCTACAGAAGTAATGGACATCCCCCTTTGACTCGACCATTATGGCCCCAGTCTTGGGTATGTAGCTTGAGCACATCTCGTCAAAGACCGTCTCTTCAGCTTCTGCGTCTTCACTGACAGGAGGTTTTGTTTGCTCGCCGCTATGGGTCTCGCCGTGCATTCTCTCTCCGGCACCCTTAAAGGCGCTCTGAATGCTCTTCGTCATTTTGTATATAAGAAATACAAATATAAGAATTGTTATGAGTTTTATTATCAATTCACTCCGCCTTTCCTATTATACCTTCGTCACCGATAGCCTCTGCCATCTGAGTTACCGTAGCGCCGGTTACCGGGTGGATCTTTTCCGGCGCGATATCCATTAAGGGTTTAAGCACAAATGCTCTTTCCTTAAGATGAGGATGTGGCACCTTTAAATCACTACCACTAATAACCCTGTCGCCAAAAAAGATAATATCCAGATCGATTATCCTGGGGCCCCACTTAACCTGCCTGGCCCTACCAAGACTTTCCTCTATAGAGCGACAAACCTCAAGGAGATCTTCCGGGGTAAGCGTTGTCTCTATCCGGGCAGCAGAGTTAATAAACTCTTCCTGCTCTGTGACACCCCAAGGCTCTGTCTTATAAAAAGATGAGACCTTTGTGACTTTGATATCGTCAGTGTTGTTTAATTTCTCTATGGCCCTCTTGCAGTTCTTGAGCGCATCGCCTTCGTTAGAGCCTATTGCTATATACGCTACCTCGGACACTGTATTGCTCTTTAAAAAACAAGCTCAAGTGAGGCGAGTCTTTTATCAACCTCTTCAAGAACACGCTCCTCTTCATCCTTGCCGTTTGCCGCGAAGGTGGCGGAGAAACGGAGGAAAGCTCCTGCGTCATCCCACGGAACGGTTGAGATACTTGCTTCTTTTATGAGGTACTGGCTTGCGTCCTCGGCCGAGGAGAACTCGACCCCGCCCTTGGTGCCAACAGGTGCCTTAACATATAGATAGAAAGAACCCTTGGGCATCTTGGCGCTAAAGCCGGCCTTATTAAGAGCGGTTACCATCAGATCAAGCCTTCTTTTATATTTATCCGATATCTTCTCGGTTATCTCCGGATGACCTAAGGCGTATACGCCGGCCTTCTGGATAGCAATGAACTGACCCGAATCGCAGTTGTCCTTAACGCTCGCGTACGCGCTTACGACCTTCT
>DAOVXI010000088.1 GCA_030636245.1 Deltaproteobacteria bacterium | reverse complement strand
TCTTTATGAAGACAGGCGTGGATACTTGCTCGTCTCAAAGTTGTCATCCGGATCAGGGTGCCTTCACTCATCCGGTTGGCGAGGGTATTATTGACCCGCGTTCTAAGTTCCTTGTGACTTGTTATACATGTCATAATCCTATGGGAACAAATAATGAAAAGTTATTATATTTTGATTGGGAGATTGACCTATGCGTACAATGTCACCAACTCGATTAGTTCAAAGTATACTCAGGAATATCTTGTCAGCGATCAAACCTGCTGTGGTAGTGATGGTATTCGTTGTGTTGACGATCCCGGCCAGTGCGGAGAATAAGAGCGCTAATGTTGACTTTGTTATAGCGGGTGATGATTATGTCGGTAGGTTAAGGGATATAAAGGCTATATTCCTCGATGAAAATAAAAAGTGGTTATATGCCGCTGATGCCGGCAACAGACGTCTTGTTTCTTTTGGACAAGAGCTTCTTTATCTCTCAGAGTTGTCGCATAAGGACCTATCCATTCCTACCGGTCTAGTTAAGACAAGTGAAGGAGTGTTTTACGTTCTTGACGCCGGGAATGCTGACATAAGGATCGTGAACGTAAAGGATAAGATCATTACCCCATGGGTGATTACCGGTATGCCATCAAAGTATAAACGAACATTTCCGAAAGCGATAGCCATAGGACCGGATGAAAATATCTTTATAGCTGACTCTATAAATAAATGTATTCTAGTTATCAGTAAGGATGGCAAGTATAAACGCAGCTATACCAGTAATGATACTGACTTTATGGGTTTCTCGGATGTGCGCGTGGGTAGTGACGGCAAGGTATACTCGGTAGATTCTCTCGGTAAGACCATATATGTCTTTAAGGATAACGGTAAGCTGCTTTTAAAGATAAAAGGGCACAAGGATTCACCGCTTATTATGCCTGTGAGTATAGACATAGACAGTGATGGCAAAATTCATGTGCTAGACCGTGTCGCTGCTGACATAAAGGTATTTAGTCCAAAGGGAGCCTATTTATATACGATAGGAGATAAAGGATACAATCTTGGACAATTTGTGCACCCAACATATCTGTTGATAGATTCGACCAATAGGATTTATGTCAGTGACTCAGAAAGGGTTCAGGTTGTAAAATGATAACAGCAAAAGATAAGGTATCTGCTTTACTTGTCTTGTTGTTAGTTGTTGGCCTCGGATGTACCGTGCTTGAACCCAAGCCTGAAGAATCACTTGAGGGTGATGTCAAAGGCCTTGAAAGCATTCCTTATTACCATACCGGTTCGGCTGCTTTTGATACTGATGAAGCTCAGGCTAAGATGGAAGCCAGGGTCGAAGAAGGCAAGGTCGCTGCGGCTACTAAGAAAAAACAGGCAGAAGAGTTAAAAAGGCGCCTTGCTGAGAGCGGGGAGTTTCTTGATAAAGATGAGGCACCGATAGCTGAAGAGCTTATCGATGAATCGGGCCGTGTCGGAAAGATAGGCGATACTGATGTTCCGGATCCATGGATAGCGCCTGAGCAACGCACAAGAGCCAGTATACCGATAGCTTTACGTGGTGTGCCAACAGATAAGTACGGTTATCCCGATTGGGTCGCCGCAAAGGACCAGGGAATGATAACTCCTGTAGACTCTCTGGACCCTGATGCACCGCCTTCCTTGACCTTTGATCGAGAAATTATATTTGAGATAAACGATGTTCTCATGGCCGATGTTAAGTACTCACATGAGTTACACACAGACCTTTTTAACTGTGAAACCTGTCATCCGGCTATATTTATTCCGGCAAGAGGCACAAATGACATAAATATGTACAAGATCTGGAAGGGTGAGTTCTGTGGAAAATGCCACGGAAAGGTCGCTTTCCAGGCAAAAGGCTTTGAGAACTGTCAGCGCTGTCACAGTGAGTCCAAGTCCGGTGATCAGCCTAAGTTCTAAGCTATACACTTGTAAAATAGTGTAACTTATGTCATAGTAAAAGTGTATACATTGCACTTTTAGGGTATGTACAGCAGGGTGAACTGCTAATATCAGCTGAGTATTTCTTGCAGGATACAAGAGATACTGTATTATTAGAAGATAGGTATAACACTTTATGACTCTACACTTTGATGAAAATGGAATGCCAAAGATCTCAGGAATGGACAACCGTGTAAGGGTGCCAAAGGTCCTTGTTGTTGATGATAATGTTCAGAATGTTGAGCTCTTAGAGGCTCTGCTCAATATTAGCGGATATGAAGTCATGAAGGCCTATAATGGAAAAGAGGCCATACAAAAAGTTGCTGAGTTCGACCCTGATATAATATTGCTTGATGTGCTCATGCCTATCATGGATGGCTATGAGACCTGCCATCATCTTAAACAAGACAAAAAGACAAGATTTATCCCTATCGTACTCTTGACCGCACTTGACAGTCTGGAGGACAAGGTAAAGGGCATTGAGGCGGGTGCGGATGATTTTATCACTAAACCTTTCCAGAAGCCTGAGCTTTTGGCCCGGGTTAAATCCCTTATTCGTGTAAAAAGCCTTCTTGATGAGTTGGAAAATGCTCAGGATGTTCTTTTTACCCTTGCCTTGGCGCTTGATTTTAACGACCCATACACTCATGGGCACTCACAGAGGGTTGCAGACCTTTCTCACAGACTTTCTGCATTCATCGGATTACCGGTTGAGGAGCAATCTATAATCAAGAATGCCGGAATATTACATGATATAGGTAAGATCGCCACTGATAAGGGGGTTCTACATAAACCTGGCACTTTGAACGGCAAGGAGCTTAATCATGTGAAGGAGCACCCTGTTGTAGGGGCTAAGATATGTGAACCGCTTAACTTCGCCAAGCCGCTTATCCCTATCATAAGGAGCCATCATGAGAAGTATAACGGGAGCGGCTATCCTGATGGCAAAGCAGGCAATGATATACCCCAGGGAGCCCGTATAATGGCCATAGTCGACGTATATGATGCACTTACATCAGTAAGGCCATATCGTAGCGATATCCCTACAGAGGTCGCTGTAGAGGTTATGAAGGCCGAGGCTGTTAAGGGATACTGGGACCCGGAGATCCTGGAGGCATTCTCTGAGATGCTTAAACTGGAAGCGAGCGAGGCCCATTAGTAGATCTTCGTAAGTATCTAAGTTTATTAGATTTTTTTTGATTTGACCGGCTCTCTTTCCAGAGGGCTTTTTTTATTGGCCATAATTTCATGTTTTTTCTGCAGTTTTTTGAATTTTATCTTGACATGACGGGGAGTATTCAGTTAATATATTTTATTCAGATTTTATGGAGGATATCATGTACGCAGTAGTAAAGACAGGTGGAAAACAGTATAGAGTGAACGAAGGCGACTCGATCGAGGTTGAGAAGCTTTCCGGTGAAGTTGGCAGTAAAATAGAGTTCTCGGATGTCCTTGCTGTTGGCGAGGGTGACGGTATAAATATCGGTACACCTTTTGTAGAGGGTGCTGTTGTGACCGGTGAGGTACTTGAGCAGGGCAGAGGAAAAAAGATAATCGTCTTTAAGAAAAAAAGACGTAAAGGTTATTCAAAGAAGCAGGGACACAGGCAAGACTTCACAAGTGTCAAGATAACCAAGATAAAGTCATAAGGAGGCAGTAAGTTGGCACATAAGAAAGCTGGCGGAAGTTCCAAGAACGGCAGAGATTCAAACGGTCAAAGACGCGGCGTTAAGCGCTATGCAGGTCAGAGCGTAAGGGCCGGTTCAATTATAGTGAGACAACTCGGTACAAGGATACATCCGGGTGTGAACGTTGGTGTTGGCAAGGATTATACTCTTTTTGCCAAGGTAGACGGTGTTGTAAGTTTCAGGGAGACCGGTAAGAAAAAAGTAGTAAGCGTGGAAGCACAGCAGTAACTTCCCTTATGCTTAGATCTACCTTATAACGTTTACGGCCTTAATCTACTATAGGCTTATACTTAGACGGCGAAAATGAGAAGACCTTGTCTCTTGTTTTCGCCTTTTTTATTATTATGGCAAGATTTATTGATGAAGTTAATATTTACGTCAAGGCCGGTGATGGCGGAGCGGGTGCCGTAAGTTTCAGGCGCGAAAAATTCGTTCCACGAGGCGGCCCTGACGGAGGAGACGGCGGAAAGGGCGGCGATGTTGTTTTTATCGTCGACAGACGGCTGTCCAGCCTTATCGATCTACGCTACCGCAAGAAGTATCTTGCCGGTAAGGGTGGTAAAGGTGCGGGCACTCACTGCTTTGGTAAGGACGGAGCTGACGTTATAATTAAGGTTCCCGTAGGCACGCTCGTTATAGATTCCGCAACTGATGAAGTTATAAGAGATCTCGTTAAAGATGGTGAGCGCTATGTTCTCTGCGGTGGTGGAAAAGGCGGGAGAGGTAACGCTCACTTTAAGAGTTCTACCAATCAGGCCCCGAGGTACGCACAGCCCGGACTTCCCGGCGAAGAGATCGATCTAAGGTTGGAGCTTAAACTCCTTGCAGATGTTGCCATCATCGGCTTCCCGAACGCGGGTAAGTCTACGCTTATCACTGGCATATCAGCCGCAAGGCCAAAGATCGGCGACTATCCGTTCACGACCCTTGTTCCAAACCTTGGTGTCGTGAGTTTTGGAGATCATGGGGGCTATGTGGTGGCGGATATACCCGGGCTTATAGAAGGAGCTCATGAGGGCAAAGGGCTTGGCATACAGTTCCTAAAGCATATCGAACGTTCACTTCTTCTGCTTCATATTATAGATCTGTCGCCTGAGACAGGGCGTGAGCCGGAGGATGATTATGAAAAGATCAATAATGAACTCACAAAGTTCAGCGCTGATCTTGCAAAACGAAAGCAGGTCGTTGCTTTAAACAAGACCGATATAACAGAGGCAAGCGAGAAGGTACCCGAGTTGCTTGAGTATTTTAAAGATAAAGGAATAAAAGTCTTTGAGATATCCGCCGCAACAGGAGCGGGACTTAAGGATCTTACTAACTATATCGGAACAGAGCTACAGAGGATGAAAGATGGAACAGAAGAGAGCTGAAGTAATTGAAAAAATAAAAAAGGCCAAACGCATAGTGGTCAAAGTCGGTAGCTTGCTTCTTGCAGGCGAGGGTACCGGTATCTTTAATGAGCTTGCCAATGAAGTAAACTCACTGCGTAGGAGCGGTAAAGAGATAGTCATTGTATCCTCTGGCTCCATTGCCATGGGTATGAAAAAGATAGGCTCCAAGGATCATCCTACGACTATCCCGGAGCGTCAAGCTGCGGCCGCGCTCGGTCAGACCGCCCTTATGGCAGGCTATGAGAATGCTTTTGCCAACTTTGATATAGATGTCGCGCAGGTGCTTCTAACAAACGACGACCTTGCAGACAGGCGCAGATTCCTGAACGCAAAGAACACTTTATGTATGCTTATCAGTCACGGTGTTGTGCCTGTCATAAACGAAAATGACACGGTTGCCGTGGATGAGATAAAGTTTGGTGATAATGACAACCTTGCGGCCCGTACAGCTCAGCTTATTGAGGCTGACCTTTGTGTGCTGATGAGCGCTGACGTTGACGGCTTCTACAATAAGGATCCCAAGAAGTATGATGACGCAGAGCGTGTTTCATTTATAGAGGATATAGATGATTTTGATCTTGATACGGAAAGCACAGACACCAACCTTTATGGGACAGGTGGGGTTGCTTCAAAGATAAGTTCTGCGAGGATCGCGGCTCACTCCGGTGCTATAACGATAGCTCTTAAGGGTGGAGGCAAGGATTTTATAACCTCTATTTTTAGCGGTCAGATCGATGGTACGGTCATAGCCCCCAAGGAAGACAGGCTTACCAGCAAGAAGCATTGGATCGCTTATTCAAGTACCCCTAACGGGAAGGTCACGGTTGACGAGGGTGGAAAGAGCGCTCTTGTCGAAGGCAATAAATCTTTGTTGCCATCCGGCGTGGCTGATGTTGAGGGAAACTTTGAAGCAGGTGAGGTTATACACTGCTTGGACAAAAAGGGTTTTGAGTTTGCCCGCGGCATGGTGAACTACAGCTCAAAAGAGCTTGAAGTTATAAAAGGATTAAAGAGTGTTGAGATAGAAGGAAAGTTAGGATACAAGGTCAGCGATGAGGTTATCCATCGTGATAACCTTGTGGTACTTTAACTTATTTTTTAAGGAGTATTGTTATGAGCTTGGCTTTAGACATTTTAAAGATAGCTGAAGACGCAAAGAAGGCGGCTCGGAGTGTCGCTTCACTTAATAGCGGAGTGAAGAACGATGCGCTTCACCTTATGGCCGATGGCCTAGAGGCTTCAAAAAAAGAGCTACAAAAAGAGAATGAAAAGGACCTTTCAGCGGGCAAGGAAAAAGGACTTGCAAGCGCTATGCTCGATCGCCTTACCTTGAGCGATAAGGTCATAAAAGGTATGGCTGACGGTTTACGTGAAGTAGCGGCCCTGCCTGATCCCGTGGGAGAGGTGACAGGCATGTGGAAAAGACCAAACGGCCTTGTTGTCGGTAGGATGAGGATACCTCTTGGTGTTATCGGGATAATATATGAGTCAAGGCCAAATGTTACGGCGGATGCCGCAGGGCTGTGCCTTAAGAGCGGTAACGCTGTAGTGCTTCGAGGAGGGAGTGAGGCAGTGCACTCTAACCTTGCTATAGCGAAAGTTCTAAGTGCCGCCTGCAACAAAGCGGGCATTGACGGTAAAGCCATACAGGTCGTACCCACGACCGAAAGAGACGCCGTGCTTGAAATGTTAAAGCTTGATGAGCATATAGACCTTATAATTCCCAGGGGAGGAGAGGGTCTTATACGGTTCGTAGCGGAGAACTCAAAGATACCTGTTCTGAAACATTACAAGGGTGTGTGTCATGTTTATGTTGATAAGAACGCGGACATTGATATGGCCCTTGATATTGCTTATAATGCGAAGGTTCAACGTCCCGGGGTTTGTAATGCTATGGAGACATTGCTTGTTGATAAGGATATCGCTCCGGAGTTCTTGCCTTTGATGGCTGCGAGATATCAGGAGGCAGGCGTTGAGATACGCGGCTGCGATGAGACTAGAAAATATATAAAAGACGCGGTCTCTGCCAAGGAAGAGGACTGGGGCTATGAGTTCCTGGAGCTAATTGTTGCGATTAAGGTTGTTGATGGCTTTAATGGGGCAGCGGATCATATCTCCAAGTACGGCTCACTTCATACGGAGAGTATAGTTACGAAGGATTATGCTACAGCTCAGAGATTCATAAGAGAGATAGATTCTTCAGCGGTTATTGTTAACGCATCAACCCGCTTTAATGACGGCCAGCAGCTGGGGCTCGGCGCTGAGATAGGCATCTCAACAACTAAGCTTCATGCCTTTGGACCCATGGGTCTCGAGGAGCTTACTACCAGAAAGTTTATTATTTATGGTGATGGGCAGATAAGAAGTTAATCTAGTGATCGAAGGAAAGTTTCAACTCTTTTTCTAAGACCATTTGCTTCGTCCCTGTCTTTTATCTCATAGCTGACTCTAAGTATCGGGATCTTGCTCGTTATTATACGGGCAAGGTCT
>DAOVXI010000174.1 GCA_030636245.1 Deltaproteobacteria bacterium | reverse complement strand
TGTCCCATATGAGGAAGGCATAGACGAGTAGAAATATGATTATAGCTGTTATTGCGCCGTGTTCCATTTAGTGTTCTTCCTTTATAGAGCAACTAATCATATTTTATAGACTTGCGGTTGTCAAGGTTTTTCGGATCGGCCGGAGCTGATTTATTTAATTCTTTCGGGCTTTTATGATAAAATAATAATTTACATCAGAGGCTAACTTGAGTTGACGCGGCGTGAGTTAACTGTTAAAATTTATCTTCTTTATATTCAATGAATTCGGAGGCTTAAGTGAAGGGTATAATAATGGCAGGCGGCTTCGGCACAAGGCTACGCCCACTTACGAACAATCTGCCAAAACCAATGGTTCCGCTCGCAAATGTTCCTATCATGGAGTCAATTGTCGGGCTATGCAAGAAGAGCGGCATAAAGGATTTGACAAGCCTTCTGTATTTTCAGCCTGAGTCCATCACCAAAAGCCTCGGTGACGGCAAAAAATTCGGCGTAAAGATCGATTATACATTTCCTGACAGCGATCTGGGCACGGCGGGGAGCGTTGCCTATGCCCTGCGCCAAACAAAGAAGAAGTCCCAAAGCTCACTTGTCATAAGCGGCGATGTTCTGACCGATATAGATCTCACTAAAGCCATGGAGTTCCACAAGAAAAAGGGCGCCATCGCCACCATTGTATTAACGCGTGTTGAGAACCCCTTAAGCTTCGGCATTGTCATAACCTCAGGCTCCGGGCGCATAGTAAGATTTCTTGAGAAACCGAGCTGGGGCGAGGTCTTCAGCGACACTATAAACACGGGCATTTACATACTTGAAAAGAAGGTGCTGGACTTTATCCCGGAGGGGGTTGAGTTCGATTTCAGTAAAGATCTCTTTCCCTTGCTACTTGAGAAAAAACTTCCGCTCTATGGCTATACGGCCGAGGGATACTGGAAGGATGTTGGAAGCCTTGAGGAGTACCGTCAGGCAAACATGGATATCCTATCCGGAAGAGTAGCCTTTGATATCCCCGGTGAAAAGCTTAAGGATAAGAACGTTTATCTGGGAGAAGGCTCAAAGGTGGATCTCCAGAGCGAGCTTTCCGGCTCGGTCGTTATAGGCAAAGGCACGAAGGTTGAGGCAGGTGTTAAGATAAGTAACTCCATAATAGGCGACAATGTAACGCTGGAGGAGGGAGCTCATATAACCGACTCGGTCGTGTGGCATGATGTCACGATTGGGCACGGAGCAAGGCTTCAGGAAAATGTAGTCTGTAACTCTACGATAATAAAAGAGGGCGCGCACCTTGGCGAGGGCGCTATCGTGAGTGACTTCTGCAGGATAGGGCGACACAGTAATGTTAAGGCTAATGTAAAGGTATGGCCTTATAAAGAAGTTGACGACGAGGCGACCCTGGCATCAAGTCTGATATGGGCAGATAAGTGGAATAAAAGTATCTTCTCTACTTACGGGGTAACGGGGCTTGCCAATGTTGAGATAACCCCGGAGTTCGCGGCAAAGCTGGGAGCGGCATATGGCGCGAGCCTTCATAAGGGTTCGATAGTCTCCACGAGCCGTGACTCACACAAGACCTCCCGGATGATAAACCGTGCCGTTATGACAGGCATCCTCTCAACAGGGGTTAATATTCACGATTATGGAGTAACGCCCATGCCGGTCGTTCGTTATATCTCAAGGACAGGGGGAGAGCTTGGCGGCATTCACTCAAGGCGTAGCCCCTTTGATCCGGCCTTGGTTGATATGAAGTTCTTTGATGACACAGGTATGGACCTTCACTCAGGAGACGAGAAGTCCATTGAGAGACTTTTCTATAGGGAAGACTTCGCGCGCGCGCCGATCGACGAGACCGGGGAGATATCATTCCCTGCTCAGGCCATAGAGAGCTACATGGCGGGTTTTATGAGCGCCATCAATGCCGATGTCATACGCGAGGCGAACTTCAAGATCGTTATAGATTACTCCTTCGGCAGCTCAACGAGGATATTCCCCTCGATCCTTGGTAAGCTAAACTGCGAGTGCATCTCGCTTAACGCCAACCTTGACCCTTCGAAGGTCACAAGGAGCGCAGAGGAGTTTGAGCATTCCCTGGAACAGCTCTCTACCATTGTTCGTTCCCTTAACGCGGACATAGGCTTTATGCTTGATGCCGGAGCGGAGAAGATATTTATGGTCGACGACACGGGTGAGATCATTGACAGCGAGAGCGCATTAAGCCTTGTAACGCTCTTGGCTCTGAAGAGCGCCAAGCGTCTGAAGAAAAAGGGTACGATCGCCGTGCCGGTCACCGCCTCAAGGGCGGTGGATACCATGGCCTCTTCTTATGGCTACAAGGTGAAAAGGACCAAGACAGCTCCGCGCGGGGTTATGGAGAGCGCTCTTACGAAGGACGTCTTTTTTGTTGGTGAGAACATGGGTGGTTATATATTCCCGGAGTTCCAGAGCGCCTTTGACGGCATGTTCGCCATAGCCAAAACACTGGAGATGCTTGCCGCGGAAGGTGTGAAGCCGCATAAACTTCTCAGGGAGATCCCCCCGAGCTTTATGATAAAGGACAGGGTCTCTTGTCCGTGGGAAAGCAAGGGCATGATAATGAGAAAACTCGCCGAGAACTCCAGAGGCAAGAAGGTAATGCTGATTGACGGTATAAGGATAAGCACCGGGCGGGACTGGGTCATCGCGTATCCGAGCCAGACCAACTCGTACTTTCATGTAGAGGCAGAAGCAACAACAGAGGATAAGGCTGTAAAGCTTGTGTCTTCGTATAAGACAAAGATAAGCAAGTGGCTTAAAGAAAAAAGATAATACAGAGGAGTTATTATGACAGGTGTAAAGACAGAGTTCGGAGATATAAGTTTAAGGGCCATAATAGTCGGCCCGCTTGATGTTAACTGCTACATTGTTTGGAAGACCGGCTCAAAAGAGGCTTTTATAATAGACCCTGGCGGGGACGCCGATATTATAATGGACGCTTTGAATGAAGACGGGCTTAAGGCTGCCTATATCCTTAATACCCACGGTCACTTCGACCATATAGACGCGAACATCGAGCTTAGGGACTCACTCAAAGCTCCTCTTGCTATACACGAGAGCGACATCGCGCTCCTGAGGACCGCTTCAGAGCATGCGGCTCTTCTGGGATGTGAGGCAACGAATCAGAAGGACCCTGATAAAGTCTTGAGCGGAGGTGAAGACTTCGAGGCAGGGGGGCTTAAGATAGAGGTCATACACACGCCGGGTCACACAGAAGGCGGTGTTTGTTTTTATATCAAGGACGAGGGCGTGCTCTTCACGGGCGATACGCTTTTTCAGAACTCTATCGGAAGAACAGACCTTCCCGGAGGCTCCTACCCCGAGATAATGACCTCCATACGTGAAAAGATCATTCCATTGGGGGATAACGTGGTTATATTCCCTGGGCATGGCCCCGGATCAAAGGTAGGGGATGAGAAGGCGCAGAACCCTTTCCTGAGTGAGCTCTATTGATGCTT
>DAOVXI010000110.1 GCA_030636245.1 Deltaproteobacteria bacterium | reverse complement strand
TAACAAAAGAACTTGAAGCAAGAAGTGATACCACCCACACCCTACACATCGAAAGGGTGAACATTGATGGCGAACTCAAGATAAAGGGCGATGAGCTGAACAGGCTTAAGCAGAGAGAAGCCGAGCTTCGCGAGACGATAACGTCATCCGCTAATACAATAGAGGATATAAAGAGGAAAAAGAGTGAACTTACCGTTGAGATAGAAACCCTTGAGAGAAACATAGTGGACGGCGAGGAGCTTATGGGTCGCTTGGCCGAGGATCAAGCGGTGCTTGCCGGGACCAAGGAGGCGGTTTCAGGAGAGGTGACCGAGCTTAAGGTCGGTCTTGCCTCGACAAAACAGAAGCATCATAACCTTGTCGGCTCAATTGAAGCGAAGAGAGCCGAGATAGAGGGGCTTGTGGAGCTGGCTGACAGGAAGGCCGATGAGATAGGCCGGGGGATCGAAGAGATAAAGACCAAGAACGAAGAGGTCGCAGAAAGTACTGTGGCCATAGAAGCGCTCTTAAGTAAAAAAGAGGAAGTCAAACGTGACGAGATCTTGAAAGAGGAGAGCCTGGCCGAGATAAGCGCGAGCCTTAAGGAGACCTCCGGAGAGCTTAAGAGAATAAAGGGTGAGCTTGATTCCGTTCAGCAGCAGAGGGGGAGCTTGACCGTAGAGCTTAAGGAGTTCGAGCTTAAGGTAGAAAACCTGAGAGAAAGAACCATTGAGAAGTATGGTGTTAATATAGGCGAGCACTCGGTGGATGAGGGAACAAAGGCACTTGATACCGAGGAGATAAGGGCGCGTGTGGAGGAGCTTCGTGAGAAGATAGGCAAGATGGGAGAGGTAAGCCTCTCAGCGCTGGAAGAGTTCAACGAGCTTGATGAGCGTTATCAGTTCCTTATCACTCAGCAGGAAGACCTTACAAAGAGCATGGAGAGCCTGCGTGGCGCCATCTCAAGGATAAACCGTACTACAAGGGAGAAGTTCAAGACGACCTTCGAAGCGATAAACGAGGAGTTCAAAAAGAACTTCCCTAGATTCTTCCGTGGAGGCAAGGCCGAGCTCAGACTTTCGGGAGAAGGTGACGTGCTTGAGGGCGGGGTTGAGATCGTGGCGATGCCTCCGGGCAAGAAACTTCAGAACATTACGCTTCTCTCCGGAGGAGAGAAGGCACTTACGGCAACGGCTCTTATATTCTCCATATTCCTTATTAAGCCAAGCCCATTCTGCTTGCTTGATGAGGTTGATGCGCCGCTTGATGACGCTAACATCGACCGCTTTAACGGTTTTGTAAAGGAGATGAGCAAGAAGAGCCAGTTCATACTCATTACGCATAACAAGAGAAGTATGGAGATGGTCGATACGCTTTTTGGAATTACAATGGAAGAGCCGGGCGTTTCAAAGGCTGTTACAGTGCAGCTTTAGATAATCAAGATCGTTCTTGTTTTTACATTAGGGGAGGTGAACTCTTGCCGTTTAAACGTATCCTTAGAGAGTTGTCCGAGAGAGTCGGCGCGGACGGAGCTATAATGCTTGACTGGGAGGGTGAGGCCGTGGACTCCTTCAGTAACAGTGAGAAGCTTGAGCTGGATGCCATTGGTGCACACAAAGGTATTATCCTTAATATGATCCAACAGGTGAGTATGAAGAGCTCAGCAGCCGAGGATGTGCAGAGCATTGGTATAAGCACAAATGATTATAAGATCGCCATCGCTGTCATAAAGGACGGCTACTACATACTTCTGGTTATGAGCAAGAACAAACCACTTGGCAAGGCTTTTTTTGAGGCAAGAAAGTCAGCAAAAGAACTTTTAAAAGAGATGGGCTAGAAGGCCAAGGGGCTAGGGGTCAAGGGGCTAATGGGTCAAGGGGCTAATGGGGGTAGCTAGGTGAGTAGGCTTTTAAAATAGGTAATATAACTTAAAAGGGCCCGGCAGTTGCCGGGCCCTTCTTTTATATATGTTTTGATAACTTTTCTTGAACCTCTGTGACATCCGGCCCGCTTACGGTGATCCTTTTCTTCTTTGACCTTACCCCACCCGTTATCTCGATACTCTCTTTCGAGACCTTTAGTACCTTTGAAAAAAGTTTTATAACAGAGGCGTTGGCTTCGTTGTCGACAGGGGGGCTGGTGAGCTTTACCTTAAGCGTGTTGTCGAAGACTCCCTCTATGGAGTTTCTTGATGAGCGAGGTTGGACGGTAAGCTCTATTGTGACCCCCTTATCAGAGGTTGAGAGGAAAGGGTACTCCTTTACTTCTTTGTGAGGTACTGTAATTTGTCGGCCTCTTGATCAAGTGAGTTGCTGTTGGTTTTTTCTATGTTCAGAATGGATGAGTGGTAATCGAGTAAAGCCTTGAGCTTTGTCTCGAACTCCACTCGTTGTTTTTTAAGTGTCTGTATCTCCTGCTGTATCTCAAGCGCGCGTCTCTGTGCCTGCTGAAGTATCTGATCCGACTGGTGACGCGCCTCGGCGACTATAAGCTCTGCTTCCTTGTTTGCGTTGCCCTTTAGGTCATTAACCATCTTCTGTGCCGTTGTGATGGTGTCCTTGAGCATGTTTTCTCGCTGCTCGTGACCAAAGAGCTTTCCTTTTAGCTCCTTTATGTCACCGCTTAAGGTGTCAATTTTTTTAAGGGAGTCGGTTAGGGCCTCGATCGCGACATCTCTGAGTGCCTCGACATCTTTCTTGTCATAGCCGAGCATCGATGATTTTAGATCATATTCTTTAAGTTCAAGCGGTGTCATCGCCATAATTAAACCTCCGTTATGACGGCGTAGAATAACTTCATGGCCGACATGGAATATCATTTTATAATATAATGGTTCGGAAAGCTACAAATTTCGGGGGCTTAGAGAGGCGCCTATCCGGCGGCCATTTTCATTGCGACTTGCTTGAGGGTTACTACCAGAAAAGATTTCACGAATAAGAGCACCAGTATGACGATAAGAGGTGATAGGTCCACAGGGCCCATATATGGGAGCTTCTTTCTGACAAAACCAAGTACAGGTTCTGTTATCTGGTGAAGTATACGCACTATCGGGTTATATGGATCGGGTCTTACCCAAGAGATAAGGACTGTTATAAAGATAATAAGAATATATAGACCTATCAAATTATCCAAAAGCATCGCCACCGCGTTTATGAAGTTTGCCAGAACGAACATTTTATAATACTCCGTATTTTATTTACTCTGAAAGTTCTTTTGCTCTATTTGTTGCGGCGCTGAGGGCTTTTTTAACGGTATCCTCAAAGTCGCCTTCCTTAAGCTTCTTAAGTCCTTCTATGGTCGTGCCTCCCGGTGAGCTTACCATCTTGATCAGCTCCTCCAGGGTTTTGCCGTCATCAATCGATCTTTTTGCCAGGGCCGCCGCACCCTCAACTGTCTTTGTTGCCAGAAGAAAGGCCGCTTCTTCGCTTAGACCGTTCTCTACCCCGCCTTCCGTGAGCGCCCTAATGAATGAGTATACATAGGCCGGGCCGCTCCCGCTAAGCCCTGTTACCGTGTCAAGGTCATCCTCTTTGGTAACCCGTACAGCTTCACCCACCGCCAAAAGCAGTTCCCGTACATCCGCTGCGTTTTCCTCGCTAACGTCTGAGGGGACAAAGTAGCCGGTTATACCGAGGCCGAGTGTCGCCGGGGTGTTTGGCATTGTTCTTATGATGGGGGTAGGGACGCTGACCCCTGCGCCATTTAGTATCTCATTAATGGTAGAGGTCTTCTTGCCCGCTATGATGGAGACGATGACCTTTTCTCCCTTTGGAGAGTTTTCCATCAGGGTCCGTGCGATGTCACTCAGAACACTTTCAGTGTCCTTGGGTTTTATGCTAAGGAATATGATGTCGGAGGAGAGCACTACCTCGAAGTTCTTATTATGAACAGTTATGGCGTAGGTCTCGGAGATATAGGCAAGACGTTCCTTGCTTATATCACTTGCGGTTATAAGAGCGGGGCTTACGGTCTTTGATGTTATGAGTCCCTTTATTATGGCCTCTGCCATGTTGCCGCAACCGAGAAAACCTATTGTCTTGTTCTTTAGCATAGAAAATACTTTAGCACAAAACCGCTATTTGGTCTTGGGTTTTCTCTCACCGAAGATAGCGGTGCCTACCCTTACTATAGTGGCGCCTTCTTCTATGGCTACCTCGAAGTCGGAGCTCATGCCCATGCTGAGCTCATTTAGGAAGACCCCGGGGATCTTCTCACGGTTTATTCTCTCGGCGATGCGCCTTAGCGCTATAAAGTAGGGTCTTACGTGTTCGGGATTTTCGGTATAAGGGGGGATGGCCATTAGACCTTTTACTTTGATATTGGAGAGTTCGTTCGCTTTTTTTACAAGTTTATCGACCTGCTTTGGTGTGACCCCGCCTTTGCTCTTCTCCTTTGCAAGGTTTACTTCTATCAGAATGTTCAGGGTCTTTTCAGCTGTTTTAGCTTTCTTATTAAGCTCTGTCGCAAGCTCTATCGAGTCAACGCTTTCTATCATATCGAATAGCTCAACGGCCAGCTTTGCTTTGTTCTTTTGAAGGTGTCCTATGAAGTGCCATGCTACCGGCTTTCTTGCTGTCTTTTCAATTTTTTCCTTTGCTTCCTGAACATAGTTCTCCCCGAAGACCCGGACGCCGGCAGCTATGGCCTCTTTTATCTGCTTAAGCTCCATCGTCTTTGAGGCGGCAAGCAGTGTCACCTCAGATGGGTCACGGCCCGCTTTTCTCGTAGCCTTGAAGATGCGAGAGGTTATATTATCTAGGTTTTCTTTTATGTTGGTCGACATATACGCTTGTGTACCTGTTGTTTTTTTACCACTTATTGTAGTTTGTATCGTATATCTTCAAGCTCAGTTTATAGCATATTCACAGGCTTAATCCAAGGTTAATCTGCCGGTTTTATCTTGTTTTACCCTGATATGGTATAATATTTTTATACATTATTGGTCAAAGTTGCTGTTATTATTTGATATTATTATATTTTAAATTGGATGGCGATATTATGTCAAGTTAGCTGGTGTTATTCCTTTCCGGCAATGATCTTTACCGTAAATCGCTGTTTTCTCTTCACTATTGACTGTGGGGCGCTATTAAAGTAAAATGAAAATCACTGCAATTTATAGTGCTTTTTAAATGGAGATTATATGAGGAGCCTTCCCAAGACAGTAATCATAGTTGATGACAACCAGCCAAGGAGCATCAAGCTCACGGTGATGGTAAACCGCTTTGGATATAATGTTTTTGTCGCAAGGAGCGGTCCTGAGTTTGAAAGGCTTGTGAACGGCATTATCCCGCATATCGTTATGTTGAGCCTTAAGATGCCTGCGGTTGGGGGTAAGAGTTATCTGGATAAGCTCCGTCAGAAAAGCCTCTTTGATGTGGTAAACGTAATAATGTACTCAGAGGCGGATGATAAGACGGAGCTTATAAGTAAGCTTAAGAGCGGTGCTGAGGCATACCTTACAGTTCCGGTAAGCCCCACGGATCTTTATGGTACGCTTGAGAGGCTTACCGAGAACAGACCGAGGATGAGGCCGCGTTTGATGATCATCTTTAAGGTTGAGGTGGATGACGGTAAGATCCGCGGGCTTGCGCACGCGACCAGCTTGTCCGAGTCAGGGCTTTTTATCCGTACCTTAAAGCCGTTCCCGGCGGGAACCCATCTTAAGTTGAAGCTTGACCTTCCCATACAAAAGGGTATTGAGGTCGAGGGTGAGGTCGCTTATGTCTCCAGGCCCAGCAAAGAACATCCGGTAGAGCCGGGGATGGGGATAAGGTTCGTAAAGTACAGCAATGACGGCAATCAGATATTAAAGGATTTTATAGATAAGCAGCTTCAGGTCTTTATAGCGGGGAACAGCTACGAGTAGGTGTTCTTTGGTTTTATCTTCAGGCACGGCAGAATAGAAGTATCTTCTTTGTTACCCGTCACCGGTCTTTAATTTTTCAGGGAAAAGATTGGCCTCTAGTTTTTTTACAAGAGGCTTTAGTGTCTCAGCCTTCAGGGCGCTCACACCGAGTGCATTCAGTCTATCGCATATGTTCATGGCCTCAACCTTATCCATCATATCGATCTTGTTCATTACCATAAGTGTTGGGATGGAGATAAGCCCCAGATCATTTAAAACATCCTCGACGGTTCTTATGTTCTCATCCATCTGCGTATCCGTTATGTCTACGACATGAATGAGCAGGT
>DAOVXI010000078.1 GCA_030636245.1 Deltaproteobacteria bacterium | reverse complement strand
GACTCCATAAGAAAAAGCCCCATTGTCACCTCTACAAGGATTATCACAAGAGCGGCTACATTGGATGCCTTAACAGGACCGATATAGCTGCCGCCTCCTACCATCTCGCTCATCGGAAGAGCTATGAGATTAAAGTTAACGAATGCGCCACCTATCGCTATCAAGAGGACGAATCCGGCTATAACGAACTGAGTCATAGCGGAACTGGTGAGCATCCTCACGGCCTTGTCCGTTCCTTTTCTTATCTCGTCATACTTGCTCATACACTCGTCTATTGCGCGCGAACGCTCGTGAAGGCCTGTTATTGTCTTGTCCACCTCACTTAAGGTCTGCGTGAGCTTTCTCCAGAACGGCATCATTCTCTTAAGCAGACTATGGCGCTCTTTCGTGGATTTTATGACCTGATCCATAGTCTTCTTATATTGTCCATCCATGGAGTTGTTTATGGTCTTAAGTACCTCGGCTACCATAGAGTCACCACTTGGCTCTATCTCGGCAACAGCCTTTACTGCCTTCACCCATCCCGGAGGCGGCGGAGGGGTCTCGGTGCTCTGGCTATAGTCTGTGTCTATACGGTTCACAAGGTCACTCAGACTCCTGTTCAACGCCGGATAGCCGCTCAGATCTCGCTTAACCACAACATCGACCCTGTGAAACTCCCGCTCAAGGTTCCGCTCCGTACTTTCTTTTCCGGATGCGAGAAGTACTTCTTTATTCCTTTCTCTCAGCCTCTTCTCCGCGGCGAGAAGCCCCTTGGCACCTAGACGCATCGAGCGGTATATGATCCTACCTGTAGACTTCAGCGCATCGTGTGCGTAACTCCTTGCCACATACATAATGATGATCAAAAGAACTATCCAGAATACAATTGACATGGGCTGACCAAAGGGCCAGCTTGTAACTACCTCGTGAACACTCATAATAAACCTCCTTAGGTTATGCATTACCATGGCATTAACTGCAGAAACGATAATCGGTTACTCTTCTTGTTTTTGATTATTTTTTATTGGTAGGATTTTTTCATTAGCATTATCTCCGCACTTCAAATGATAAAGAGAACTTGCCAGAACATGAATTGAACTAAATTACGATTAAATATTAGCACAACCGCAACCGTGGTACAAGTAAAATCATAACAAACGTAACTAGCTGTATTGATTATTGTTTTAGGTAACTCTGCAGTTTTTTAAGACTCATGGTGTTCAAAACGTCCCTCTTTTCGCACCAGCCACGCCTTGCGTTATGAATACCAAATGACATATACGGCATTGTATCGATCGTATGAGAATCAGTAGATATAGCAACTTTAACACCACGCTCTCTGGCAAGAAAAATATGAGAATCCTTCAGGTCAAGCCTCTCCGGATGCGAGTTGATCTCAAGAGATATATTATGATCTTTTGCAGAAGTTATAACCGCATCTATATCAAGCTCATAAGGCTCTCTGATATTTATAAGCCTGCCTGTGGGGTGGGCATGGATATTAACAACCCCGCTACTCATTGCCTTTTGGATCCTATCCGTCATTTTATCCTTATCCATAGCAAAACCGGAATGAACAGCGGCAACAACAACATCGAGTTGACTTAACACATCTTTGTCCATATCGAGAGTGCCATCGGCAAGGATGTCAACCTCAATACCTTTTAGCAGAGTAAAGCTTTCGCCATTGTCTTTTAGCCTTAGGTTAACCTTATCTATCTCTGCGCACTGTTTAAGGAGCTTCTGCTCATTCATTCCTCTTGCGATCCCAACGGCCTTTGAGTGATCTGTTATCGCTATGTACTCAAGACCGCGCTCAATGCCTGCCTTAGCAATAGCTGAGAGCGAATCGGAGCCATCGCTATATGTGCTGTGAAAATGAAGGTCCCCCTTAATGTCTTTCTCTGTGATGAGCTTCGGAAGTCCACCTTTCTTTGCGGCCTCAAGCTCATGTAAACCTTCCCTGAGTTCCGGCTCTATCCACTCAAGCCCAAGGGCCTTATACATATCCTCCTCTGTCTCGGAGGCAACCACCCTTCCCGTCTCTTCATCTGTCACACCATATTCATTAACCCTCATCCCGGCCTTTTTTGCCATATCTCTTAAGATGACATTATGGGCCTTACTCCCTGTAAAGTAAAGCAGGGCCGCGCCGTACTGCGATTCATCAACGACCCTTAGATCCGCCTGGATACCGCCTTTTAATCTTATGGTAGTCTTGGTTAGGCCGCTCAAGATAACCTCTTCTGTTCCGGGAAAATCTATAAAATGCTTTGTCGACTCATCAGCCTTATTCTTTTTAACGCCCACAAGTATATCTATGTCACCTATCGTTTCCTGCCAGCGCCTGAGACTTCCCGCAAACTCTACCCGCTTTACCACAGGAGCTTTTTTCATAAACTCTACAATCTCGGTTGCAACAAGAAAAGCTGTACGGTGATATACCCTGCCTGATTTCTCCTTCAGGCTTCTGTAGTTCTTTATACCCTTAAGTATCTTATCCTCGCTCTTCTCTCCCATCTTAGGTAGCGCCCTTAACTCTCCACTTTGAGCGGCTTTCTCAAGAGCATCTACATCGCTTATATTAAGCTCACCATAAAAAAGTTTTACCTTTTTAGGCCCTACTCCGGGAATCTTCAACATCTCAAGAAGCCCCTTTGGCATCTCTCGCAATAACTCATCCAGGAGAGTTGAATGACCTAGCTTAATGATCTCCACGATCTTCTCATGTATCCCCTTTCCAACCCCGGGGATATCCTCAAGCTCGTCTTCATCACGCTTATATATGTAGTTTAGAGTTACGGCCAATTGATCTATGCTGAGTGCGGCATTTCGGTACGAACGTACACGGAAAGGATTATCACCTTTTATCTCAAGCAAATCGGCGATGGTTGAAAATATAGCTGCGATCTCTGTGTTAGTCACTAAACAAGTTTATCGAGAAAGTAACCTTTATAAATATGAAATAGGCTCTTCTCCTCACTCCTTATTCTGGCAAGCAGTTCATCACGCACTTCTTTTACATTCCTTATGAATTCAGTATCAAGCTCGCATTCGCATGAATCAATGTTGCAGTCCTCAAAAAGTTTAAATGCTTTCGTAGATATCAACTTCATGTCATCTATGTATTTCCCAAGCGCGGGGAGCAAAGCCTCCTGATGAAGCTCAATAGCCCTATTCTTCATGTCAGGATAGAAAGCGTCGTCCTCGCTTCTCAAGTGTTGTAGCATGAGTTCTTTAAGCTCCAATAAGATCTCACAGAAACGCTTATGATCAATAACCTCCTCCTTATCAAGGTCACTTTCTAGCTGATCAAATAAGTGGATTATCTTATTGTGCTCTCTTTCAAGCTCTTTAATATAGGCTTTTCTGTTCATTTGCGCCTCCTATACCTCAAATCATACAAGACAAAACATTATATTTATAGTATAATCCTTCAAAATATATATAGCAACATCAACATCCATGAAGACGAGAAATACTATATAATGAAAAACAACCCTATAGGCATATTTGACTCGGGTATCGGAGGTCTTACGGTACTGCGGGAACTCATAAAAGCACTGCCCAGTGAAGATACGGCATATCTCGGTGATACGGCACGTGTACCTTACGGCACAAAGAGTGCCGAAACGGTCACATCATACTCTCTTGAGATAACAGAGTTCCTTGTCGAGTACGGCATAAAAGCCTTGGTTGTCGGGTGCAACACAGCAAGCGCCTTCTCGGTAGAAAAGCTGAGGGCTGTTCACACAATACCCATAATAGGGGTTATCGAGCCGGGAGCAAAGGCAGCCGCGAAGGCTACCAGAACAAAAAGAGTAGGTGTTATCGGCACTGAAGGGACGATCAGAAGTAACGCTTACTCAAACGCGATAAAGGAGATAGACCCGAACATAGTCGTTTACAATAAAGCGTGTCCTTTGTTTGTACCGCTTGCCGAAGAAGGATGGACAAACAACGAGGTCGCGGCTGCCACCGTCAGGGAATACTTAAGTGATATAAAAGATGAACACATCGACACACTTGTGCTTGGCTGTACTCACTATCCTCTCTTAAAGGAGATAATCGGTGAATTTTTCGGTCATGACGTAACCCTAATAGACTCGGCAGAAGAAACAGCGCTTGAAGCTAACCACATATTAACAAGTAAGGATCTCTTAAATGAAAACAATAGCGCCTCTCATAAATTCTTTGTTACCGACTCGGCAAAGCGATTTCAGGTTATTGGAACAAAGTTTTTGGGTAAGGACGAAGAGATAGATGCGGAGCTTATTAAGCTTGGGAAGTAACGAATAACAATGGCAAAGAAAAGAAGAAGAAAAAAACAAAAAGACTTCCCATGGTCAATGGTAACCGCTGCGGTCATTACCTTTGCGATAGGTGTTGCATTGATGCTCCTCCTGGGAAGAGACTTTCTGCCGTCCATAACCAAAAAGACAGATACGCCGACAAAAACTGAAACAAAGAAGACCGCTCCGAAAATATCAGAACCAAGAACAGTAACATTATACTTTGGCAACAGTGACGGCAAACATCTTGTAGGAAAAAGTATTGTCCTAAAGAAAGGCACCCTAAAGGAAGAAATAACCGAAACACTGGAACTGCTTAAAAAACCCGACGCCAATGGTCTATACAGTGCGCTCCCTGAAGGAACGTCCATTAAATCAGTTAAGATCACGGGGCGCACCGCTACAATTAATTTTTCAAAAGAGCTCAAGGAGAATCATCCCGGAGGCTCAACATGGGAGCTTCTTAGTGTCTATGCCATTGTGGATACGGTCACACTGGGTTTCTCTGAGGTAGACAACATACAGATACTTGTTGAAGGTCGAATAGAAGAGACACTTGCAGGACACGTCATGATAAATAAACCACTCTCGCCTAACAGAGCCATCATAAAAGACTAGACTACCTTCATTCTGGCTTCTCCGCCCACACCGGTAACCTGACCTACGATAACGGCGTTAATACCACGTTCCTTAAGTTCCGATAAAAATGCAGTCACCTTATCTTGAGGAATAGACACCAATAAGCCTCCGGATGTTTGCGGGTCAAGTAACAGGTTAAACTTATCATTATCTACCGTGGATGAGAGTTCGAGGTTACCTGCAATAAAGCTGTGATTTGTCTTGATAGACTTAGGATGAAACTTCTTCTTCTTTACAAAGTTCAAGGCATCTTTAAAGTAGCTTACTTTATTTGACTCTATCACTACCGACGCACCTGAAGCGGAACACATCTCGAACAAGTGGCCCAGAAAACCAAAACCGGTAACATCGGTACACGCAGAGGCATTGTGTTTTGCCATCAAAACAGAAGCATCTTTATTAAGCGCTACCATCGAGGCGACGATCTCTTGTTCGGCTTCTTTACCTGCCTTTGAAGCCTTTAACGCACTTGATATAACGCCTGTGCCTATCGGCTTTGTAAGCACAAGCACATCACCTGCCCTCATCCCGGAGTTACTTATAAGCTTACTCTCTAATACACTTCCGGTAACGGAGAGACCATACTTGAGCTCACTGTCCTCTATAGTATGACCGCCGGCAAGGATAGCACCGGCTTCCTTAAGCTTCTCACATGCGCCCCGTGTTATCTCTTCAAGAACTTCGATCCCCAGCTTGCGAGGAAAACAAACCACACCGAGAGCGAACAACGGTGACGCACCCATGGCATATATATCGCTAAGAGAGTTAGCCGCGGCGACTTGACCGAAATCAAAGGGATCATCAACTATAGGAGGGAAAAAGTCAACACTGGAAACAAGCAACTTATCATCCGCAAAACGAAATACCGCCGCGTCATCGCTGGAACTGCTTCCAACGAGAAGATTTTGCCCATCTGGGGGCGGGAGGTGACGCAGAACCTGCGCCAAGGCGCTTGCCTCTAGCTTACTGGCTCAACCTGCGCAGCTTGCATAGCTTGTAAGTTTTATCTTTTTTCCCATAGCTTATATATACCCCTTTACACGATAAAGAGCAAGTGCCGCATACTCATAAAAAACATTTCTCAATAACACCATCCTTCCAAGAGGCGTTTTAACATATTTAGTATAATCAGCCACCGGGGCTAGCTTACAGTTAAGACCTATCTTATTTGAAACTTTCTTTGCCCTATACATATGAATAGGACTTGTTACCAGAGCGCATGAACTCAATTTATTTTTTTTCATATACTCAAATGCATCAATAAGATTCTCATAAGTATTTATGGAACTGTCATCCACGACAATGCTTTCAAGAGAGAAACCAAGGCCTACCGCGACATCTCGCATGGCACTACCCTCACCAATATCACTACGCTTGCCCTCAACTTCTTTAATGGTTCTACCTACTTTATCTATACTGCTTTTAACGGTTGCACCGAGAAAGATAACCTTAGGTCCTTCCCCCTTCGCTTCCATAGATCTCTGAAGCACGAGTGCGTGAACAAGTCTCTCCCTTGTAGCTGAACCAAGTGACGAATCCGGGTAAACACCTCCGCCAAGCACCACTATAAGCTCAGTATTATTTATCTCTTCTTTATCCAAGATCAATGTACGCGCGAAGACATTCGCGATAGGTGTATATGATATAAATATTACAATTATCACAAAAACAAGTGAGAGTACGGAAGCGACTTTGTATATAGGATCTTTTCTTTCTCTAATGAACTTCACCTGAGTTTCCTCTCGTCGCCGCTACGAATGGTTATCCTTTCCCTGTCAAAAAGCTCAAGTATCTCAATAGCAAGCTTACGCCCAACACCAAGAAGATCCCTAAATTCAGCTACCTTTATAGTATCACTACTTCTAAAATATTCTGTCAAGATTTTCTTAGCTTCACTTATGGCGGATGAAGACAAGAATGTATCGACCTTAAGTCGCTCGATCACCCCTTTATCCTTGAGTTTCTTCAGAGTAGCCGTAGCTTCTTTTACGTCTATACCAAGTTTATTCGCTATGTCTTCAGCTTTAAAAGGCCTCATCTCAGTGCCGATGGCCGCTTTAGCCTTCTCTTCGTCACTACTTAATACTGCACCAGAGTTAACCGAGTGCGAAGTAAGATTATAAAATGTTGAGAGTCTCTTTAACGTTCCCTTTAGAATAAGTTCAGGTAATACAACCGTATTTATCACATAATGCAGAGTCTTTTTTGTAATCCCTCTTATTGTACCTTTAAGAGCCACCATTACAGTTGAATTGATAGCGTCTTCCGTAACTCCCTTGCTCCCGGGGTTGTTAGCATACTCTGATTCAAGGGCTGACGTTATAATGTTCACAATAGAGTCATAGGACTGCTTCTTCAATAAGACATCACCGACCCTTACCAGCTCGGCACTATCTATGATGCCGGAAATAGAGTCGCCACTTACATTCAAAGTTAACGCAGCCTCGCTACAATCAATACCTACTCTATCATCAAGAACTGAGTTTAATACCACTCTCAAATCATTTTTATTTAATTTATCAAAATCGGTCTTATTGAAAACCGGTGTATCATAAGACTTAAAGTAAGGCATCAAGACCTTACCGCCACCGACTGTTTTTTTTATCGATGGATCTCGAAGAATAAACCTGTCACCTCTGAGCAGAAGCATCTTTGCGTTTGGCTTGACCCTCGCATAGATCGTCTCACCGCCTCTAGCACTACCCTTACCGAAGAATCTGACACTTGCTTGACATTCACCTGTGTAGTGATGGAGAGTAAGAGTCCTATAGTTCTTTATAGTATGCTCAAGTGAGGGACAGATACTTAATCTGCAATCCGCATAAGTAATACCTTCATCTGCTTTACCGTTAACACCTATATCAAAACTT
>DAOVXI010000202.1 GCA_030636245.1 Deltaproteobacteria bacterium | reverse complement strand
ATTATTTCTAGATTATCAAGATCTTGGGTACAGATATCTAGGTTGATTCCGTGTATTAATGCTTTTTCTTTGATCATAACTAGACTGTTCTTAATCAATTCCTCGATTCTAACCGAAGATAGTTCAAGCTCCATCTTGCCCGATTCAATCTTTGAAAGATCTAAAATATCGTTGATTAGTGATAGGAGATGTCGCCCACTATCTAGAATATCCTTTATATAATCCGCTTGCTTTTCATTAAGCTTGCCGAAGTACTGTTCCTGCAGAACTTGCGAGAAACCGAGGACGGCGTTCAGTGGAGTCCTCAGTTCATGGGACATGCCCGATAGAAAGTCTGATTTTGCCCGATTGGCAATGTCCGCGGTTTCCTTCGCCTCTTCGAGTAATTGGGTTCTTTCTTTGACCTTGTCCTCCAATTCATCGTGAGCTTTTTCCAGTTCCCGATATGATTTCTCGACGTTATCCGCCATCTGATTGAAGCTGGTTGCCAGTTTTCCGATTTCATCATTTCTAACAACTTTGACGCGCGTCGATAGGTTTTTAGAGCCCATTTTTAGTACAGTCGAGGTGAATTCACCAAGAGGTTTAATAATAGTGCGATCCATACCGAATAAAAGCCCGGGTCCAGCGAGAACAAAAAAACCAACTAAGCCAAAGACAAGGGCTGCCGTTGTCGTATTAATCTGATCGCTTATATAGTCATCAGTAAAACCGATTTCAATACTTCCTATGGTTACTCCTCTATGTGATATATCACTCTTTTCAAAATCAAGACCCTCTACGTTCGTATTTTGTTCCGTAACCGACCTGATTACGCTTCCTGTTTTATCGTATACAGTAACAGACGCGATATTTTCCTGGAGTATGGATGATGTTAGAAGTAGTTGGATCTGCTCGTAATCATAGAGATCCAACATAGGTGCCAGTGAAAGGGATAGGGACTGTTGTGATATCTCCTTGTCCTCTATATATTGAGACGCCATTTGGCGCTCTACCACTTGGGTGATTATCAAAGTGCAAAATAGCATCAGGAAGCCTATACCGACAACTATAAACAGATACACCTTATTCTTGATTGTGTTTAGGTTAATCTTCATTATCTAATTGCTCTCACCTAGAAATTCGTTGAACTCTTGTATATAGATGCTTCTCTTCTCCCCATAATCTATAAAACTATCGGGAAGCAAGATGTTTAAACTATCAAACGAAGGCATGCTCTCGAAATATTCCATATTTTCCCGAACCGAATACTTATAGTTTAGACGTTGCATGAGTTCCTGACCTTCCTGAGAAAGGATAAAATCAGAGAAGATCTTGGCATCCTCCGGGTGCTCCGTCCATTCCATAATAGCCACCGGATTTAAGATGAAGGGAATGCCTTCTTCCGGATATACTCCCTTTATTGACGTACCCTTTATCACACTATAGTTGTAGACCGTGTGAATGCTGAACTCAGCCGCTATATCGATCTCGCCCTCTAAAAGGGCGTTAGCTAGATCCTCAGTTCTATAATATATCTTTGGCTCCTGGGTGGAAAGCAGTGTCTCCCAGAATTCTACTCCAAGCAGTTTCCTGAGCATATAGTACTGTCCATATTGAGAACCCGCGGTGCTGATATCTTCTAGCCCGATTCGCCCCTTCCATTTTGGATCCAGCAGATCCACCCAGTTCTGCGGCGGGTCATCCACATAGTTCTCATCATAAGCCATGCATATCCCAAACCCGGCGAATGTCATCCAGTAACCATGATCCACGTACTGGTCACCGAAACTTTCAAGGTGCGGGGAGACATATTCCATCAAATACCCGTCTTCTTTTAGTTCGACATACGTGCCCACATCGGCAATAGTAACAACATCGGCTTCATGTATATTGTTTTCTATATCAAGTAACAGATGATCTCTAACAGTGAAAGTAGAAGCCCTTACAACCTCTACCCCAATGCCAGTTTTTGCGGTAAAAGCATTAACTATTCTATCAGCGTGCCTTTGGGGGATTGATGTATACCAGGTTATTGTACTGGTCGTAGCTGGAGTATAAACCGTAAACTCCAGCGCAGCTTCACTACTATCGATACTGGCATATGAAAAGGACTTTGCAAAGCACAGACCCGAAACAATTACTATGATCGCTAGCCAGATAAATCTACTCATTTGTTTCTTTCATTTATGTTCAATGATTAGGTTGGCCTCCACCTTAATACTCTCAATCTCCTCTTGAGTAAATAGCCTCCATCCCCTCCTATCTCTGCGTTTGAGGTCATCAAAATTATCCTTCTTAAGCCAGCGGAAGAGAGTATTTCTACTTATGCCAGCCATATGGCAGACTTCAACGGTTCTGTAATATGTAGTGCCTTCTATAACAACAGTCATAACGATGACTCCCAATACTACCTAGGTATACCCTAGGACTGGAAAGGTTACCAAGTAAATCCCGCATTAGTTCCTATTTGTCCTTACTTTCGTTCTGCATGGCTCAGACACGGGTCGCCACCGCTATAGTGGTTCCGCTTGGTTAATGAACATTGGTGGTATGAACGCGGGGGCGATTTGAACTTAGATATGGGATTGGAAGCGCAGTCCTCATAGCTGGCCCTAGCTGGTGATGTTACATTATGGCCGCAATGTTTCTTTTCTTTAAAATGACTAGCTGTGGCCCAGCCATAAGATAAGTTAAGCCAACTTCGTCATGCCAGT
>DAOVXI010000134.1 GCA_030636245.1 Deltaproteobacteria bacterium | reverse complement strand
CTGCGTACTCTGCAACAGAATCAAAGAGCACGTCTACGCTTGGTCTCTGGTGGTGCACAGGAGGACTCTGGTCGAGTTTAACATAGTATCTGCCACCTTCCCTTTTAAGCCTCATATGATAACTTCCAGGAGCTATAAGAGCTAACCCTGGAATAACACCATCACCGTCTTTAGCCTCTCTTACCTCCATGGGAGAAAGATCATTTAACCGAGCCGCAAAGGCTGTTGTAAACTTCTCTGGCATGTGCTGAACAATAACCGTTCCGGGGGTGTTAGCAGGAAGACTCTTGAGAACAACTTTAATGGCTTCGGTCCCACCTGTGGAGGCTCCAATGGCAAGGACCTGATGAGTACTCTTTTTTAAAGACTTACTCACTTTGAGTGTTTGAGCTACCTTTTCAGTGTCAACAATGTTTCGTTTAACCTTTGCCGATGCCGCTATCTTAACCTTCTCCAGGATTTCCTTTTGAATTGACTCCATGCCCTTTATAATGTCCATGTGTGGCTTGGCAATAACGTCAATAGCGCCTTCATCAAAACATTGAAGTGTTGTTTCCGCACCCTTCTGAGTAAGGGAACTTAGAATGACAACAGGGATAGGATAATACTGCATGAGCTTCTTAAGAAAAGTAACTCCGTCCATTCTAGGCATCTCAACGTCAAGCGTTATCACATCGGGATTTTCCTTAACTATCTTATCTCTGGCCACGAATGGGTCGGGAGCAGTCCCCACAACCTGAAAGTTCCTGTCTCTTGAAAAAACCTCTTTCAAGAAACCTCTGACCACAGCAGAGTCATCTACTATAAGTACCTTTATCATTGTTTTATAAAACCCATCTTATAGATTTCTATAAACTCATCCGGCATTTTTTTGCTTGAGCCTATCTATCGCTGAGTTTGTAAGCATCTTAAGTGTCACCTTACCTGTCTCAATGAAGAGTTGAATACGCCTGCCATAGTTACCTCCCGTGTCTATACCCATAACAGGAATCTTGTTTTCTTCCAGAAACTCTTTAGCGACAACCGTATTCTTACCGCCTATATTCAGTATCTTGCTGCCTTCTGCATAAAGCGCTGCGCCACCAAATACCTTTGCCTGTAACCTATCCTTACTAGCTCCAAGACGAATCACTTTTTCAAGTAATATCTTCATGGCGATATTCCCATACTTTGGCGTGGGCAATCCCTGTCCATTCCAGACAGGCATCATAAAATGATTTATGCCACCAATTTTTGTCTTAGGATCAAAGAGCGTGACTGCGATGCACGAACCAAGTACGGTCGTAACAACATAAGGTTCTTTGTGAGCAAAGAGCGTACCTGATATCAGATAATGCGTTCTTTCATCTATATCTATAGTCATCGAATTAGAACTCTCTTTCTTCTCCTGCAGCACCGAACAACTCTACACCGTCAACACAAATATTATCAGCCTTCTTGTCAAGATTTGCAGGCATCTTAAAGGTAAATTCACTTCCACTGCCAGGCTTGCTCTTAACCGTAACAGCTCCATCAAGTAAGTCACATATGGCCTTAACTATACTTAGACCAAGACCGAGACCCATAAACTTTTTAGTTGAACCTTGATCAAGCTGGAAGAACCTATCGAATATCTTTTCCTTATTAGCATCTGATATTCCTATGCCTACATCCTTTACAGTTAAAACAAGCTCGTCTCTCTCTAGTGTTGCCTTCACTTCAAGTGTGCCGCCCTCTTCATTGAAAACGACACCATTACTTATCAGATTGGATATTACTATCGCAAGTTTATCAGGGTCCGAGTGCACCCAAAGCTCATCTTCAATATCTTTTGAGATCTTTATTGATTTATTTTCTACCATATAAACCAAGTTTCTAAATGCATCATCAACAAGAGTATTGACATTAACTTTCACAATTTCCATCTGCACATCGCCTGACTCAAGCTCTGCGGCACAAAGAAGGTTTCGAAGCTGAAAATCAAGGTTCAGTGCCTCATTGCTCATTAAATGCGCGACCTTCTTATACTTTTCAATATCCTTTAAGTCTATATCAACCATCTCCTGGCTAAGAGCAAGTATCGCCGCCATAGGGTTATTCAGTTCATTTCGAAGATTGGAGAGGAAGTGAGACTTCGACTTCTCTGACTCATAAATTCTTTTATGCGCCATCTCCAGCTCCGAATACGATTCCTTAAGTTTCTCAAAGGTTGAATCCTTTTCATGAAGCTTCTCGCCTACTGCCTTTAAAAGCTCTTCATCAGAATAATTATCACTCATTACAAACTCCCTTCATTTTAGTGATTTACTACTCCGTCTTTACGTAAACAGACGGTGCTATATGTTTTAGTCCAGCGAGTCTCCCTGTAAGCCCTTCGGAGTGCCCTAAAAACAAGTGACCTCCGGCAACAAGGTGTTTTTTGAATTTATTAATCAATGCAGCCTGAGTTTCCTTATCGAAATATATAAGAACATTCCTGCAGAAAATAAAATCGAAGTTACCAGGAACGCTATAACTGTCATCCTTAAAGTTAAGGTATTCTATATCAACAACTTCCTTTACATGCTTCTTAACCTTAACCATATTCTTCATCTCATCATACCCTTTTAGAAAATAATGCCTCAATAAATGATCAGGGACATGCTTTGTCGACTCAACCTTATATACACCACGCTTTGCCTTCTCTAGTGCATTATGTGATATATCTGTACCTAATATATAAATATTCCAGTATCCCTTGTTCTTCAAGAATTCCTGTAACGTGATAGAAAGAGTATATGGCTCTTCACCGGAAGAGCATCCTGCAGACCATACCTTAAATGTTTTTACGCTCTTTGCCTGCTTCGAAGCAACAAGCTCAGGAAGGATCTTTTCGCTTAACAACTTAAAGTGGTTGTCTTCCCTAAAAAAATAAGTTACGTTGGTTGAAATAGCGGTAAGCATTATACTCAGTTCTTCGCCGCTCTTGTCTACCTCAGTTATATACTTAAAGTAGGACTTAAAGTTATCGATATCAAGCTCCCTCATTCTTTTACGAAGACGGTTCTTTAAAAGCTCTTTTTTATGAAGACCAAGATTTATTCCGGCTTTATCATAAATTAGCGAGCTAAAAAGAGTGAACTCTTTATCACTTAAGTCTATATATTTAAAAATTCTTTCCATTCTTTCGGGGAGGGCCTGGGAGGCCGAAAGGCCTCCCAGGTAGCGACATTTGCATGCCGCATTCGTTTAACCTAAAACTCCTTGAAGTTGTCATCGCCCTCTTCAAGAGGTATTTGTTTTGCTGCGTTCTCTTTCGTCTTCTTAAGCGAGAACTTGCCGTGAGATTTCCCACCAAGGTGTTGCCTTTCACTACCTGCGGTGGCATCAACTGTTGCATGGTACGAATGCTCGTTACCACTACTGCCGCTTCCGAGAGACCTTCCCGAACTGCCATCAGTACCGGATCCACCGACTACCTGCACGAGTCTTGAAACCATGACCTTTAATGCGTCGGCCTGACTTGAGAGCTCTTCGGCACTAGCCGCGCTCTCCTCAGATGTGCTTGAGATGGATTGGGTTATCATGTCCATCTGGCCAATTCCCTTTGTTACCTGATCCAGCCCGTCACTCTGCTCACGACTTGCCGCTGAGATCTCACGAACCAGGTCTTCTACCTTTTTGCTGTTATCGACTATGTCCCTTAGAACTTTTCCGGACTCTTCGGCAAGCTTTGAGCCGTCCTTTGCCTTACTTACAGAAGTCTCGATAAGACCGGAAGTCTCCTTTGCCGCTTCAGCACTTCTCTTGGCAAGGTTACGGACCTCTTCGGCAACAACGGCAAAACCCTTGCCATGCTCGCCGGCACGAGCCGCCTCAACCGCGGCATTCAATGCAAGCAGGTTTGTTTGGAAGGCTATCTCGTTTATGACCTTTATTATCTTCGAGACCTCTTCACTGCTCGAATTTATCTCCTCCATGGCATTTACCATCTCGTCAACACTCTTGGAGCCGTTCTCAGCCGTCTCTTTAGCTGCAATGGCAAGTTGGTTTGCCTCGCCTGCATTCTCGGCGTTCTGCTTAACCATCGAAGCGATCTCTTCAAGTGAAGCACTCGTTTCCTCAACACTTGAGGCCTGCTCGCTAGCGCCTTCAGCCAACTGTTGGCTTGAGCTTGAAAGCTGACCTGATGCATCCGTAACCTGATTTGAGCTTGCGCCAAGATCACCGATAATGTTATTGATAGGCCCAACTATCCTGCGTGTAAAGAATACGCCAAGAAGAATTGCAATAGCAAAACCGATTATAACTCCTGCACCGGTCTGCATGGAACTTGAAGAAGCGACCCTTGCAGAGTTCTCGTTCGCCTGAGTAACAATACTCTTTGCGCCATCTTCCACATCACGTAGCAACTCCGTCAGCGCCATTCCAGCAGCATCAGCCTCCGCATCAAGTGTGCCGAGCAGTTCACCTATTCTCGCAAGTTCTTTTTGTTTAACTATGAACTCATCGCCTGCCACGAGATACTCGTTCCTGAAGATGTCACGCAACTCCAACATACTTGCCCTCAAGCTTCTATTATCAACCCTTGCTATATCACCTTCCCTGTTCTTCGCACCGTCACTAAGAGCCTTGAACCACCTCTCTATCTCGGTATTGGCTTCTCTATATTCTTCTTCTACAGAGTCAAGAGAATCGACCTCAAAGCTCTGCGCGTACTCCTCTACACTTATCCTGGACAGTCCCATAGAGCTCTTTATCTCCATGGCCATATCCGCCCAGGTATTCTCTTTTGCCATAATGGAGGAGGCACTGGCACCGGCTCTTGAGCGCTCCCTTATAACATCCTTGACGCGTCCTTCAAAATCCTCGGCTCCGTCCAAGACCTTCACAAAAGCCCCTTCAAATTCTCTCATGGTTTTCTCAAGATCGGTGAGCAGATTAATATGTTG
>DAOVXI010000187.1 GCA_030636245.1 Deltaproteobacteria bacterium | reverse complement strand
TTGTCATGCAGGCCATCATAGAAGCCCAGGGACAGTATTGATAATGCGCCGCAAAGGTATCCGAGCAGCCAATACTTGGGAAAGATGCTTCCCACGACATCTCCCGCACTCTCCCTTGGGAGCACCTTAAAAATAGAAGGCGCTGCCACGAAAGAAAAGAATATCAACATGCCCACCCAAGTTACTATGGAGAGCAGATGAACAAACTTAAATATATCATATAATATTTCCATATCGAATTACACGGCAGGAACATTCCACTGCCTTATAGTATAAATATACAATAAAATCAGGTGTTTTCAAAGAACTTTAATATTGCTCGGCTCGATCGTTTTTTGCTGCGATCAGCGCTTAATAAACTCATAGCTTAAGCGCCTTGACCGCAAAACTTAACGTGTGCTACCTTATAAAAACCTCATGAAACGTAAAATATACCTATATAAAAGATCTCAAGTTGCCTCTTTACTTATCCTGGCCACCATGGTCCTTGCTTCATGCAACTTAAATAACCCCTATCGTTCAGATGAGAGCGAGAAGGACATATACTACACAAGCTTCAGCTCGCCTCCAAAACACCTTGATCCTGCACGCTCATACTCCTCAAATGAATATGACTTTCTGGCCCAGATATACGAACCGATAATACAGTACCACTACTTGAAGCGTCCCTATACGCTGATCCCTGCTACAGCCACTGAGGTGCCGCGCCCAAACTACTTTGACAAGAACGATGAGATCCTGCCCGCTACCGCAGATCCGGCCCTGGTAAAAAAGGCGAGCTACAACGTAACACTAAAAAAGGGCATCCTTTTTCAGGATCACCCTGCATTCGCAAAAGATGCCGATGGAGAGCCGCTTTACTTTGATCTAACAGAAAAAGACATTAAGAGTATCTTTGAACCAACCGAGTTCCCTGAGGCCGGCACACGAGAGCTTACGGCAGATGATTACATATACCAGATAAAGCGACTTGCCGACCCCATGCTTCACTGCCCAATTCTCCCTGTACTCAGCCAATACATACTTGGCATGGATGAGCTTAATAAGGCTTTAGGTGATGAGCTTAAACGCATAAGGGATGAAAGAAAAAAAGCGGGCGGCATTATGTACAGCCAAGAGGTGGATGAAAAGAATAACCCGATCTTGCTTGACTACGATAAATTCCCGCTTAAAGGAATAGAAAAGACGAACGACCACAGCTTTAAGATAATACTTAAACGTAAATATCCACAGTTCATCTTTTGGCTTTCAATGCCTTTTTTCTCTCCCGTGCCGAAAGAGGCAGAGCTATTCTATAAGCAGGGAGTGCTCGCAAAAAGAAACATAACGCTTGACCGCTTTCCCGTTGGCACGGGGCCATACCGCTTTGAGCGATACAACCAGAACATGGAGATCGTGCTCACAAGGAACGAGAACTTCCATACAGAACTCTACCCCGCTGAGGGTGAAGTTGGTGACAGGGAAAAAGGACTCCTGAAGCATGCAGGCGAAGAACTCCCGCTAACCGAGAAGGTCGTTTTCAGACTCGAAAAAGAGGCCATCCCCCGCTGGAACAAGTTCCTTCAGGGTTACTACGACTCAAGCGGTATATCTTCAGATAGCTTTGACGCGGCCGTGACCATGAGCGCCGAAGGAGGCACAGAGCTTACCGAGGCCATGCAGGAAAAAAACATAAGCCTTTTAACAAGCGTTATGCCGAGTATCTTCTATCTTGGTTTTAACATGACCGATAAGACCGTAGGCGGCTTGAGCGAGAAGAAAAGGAAGCTCAGGCAAGCCATAGCAATCGCTGTTGACATTGAAGAGTTCATTGAGATATTCAACAACGGCAGGGGCATCGCAGCGCAGAGCCCGCTCCCTCCCGGGATCTTCGGCTACTCAGATGGCAAAGACGGGATAAATCCGTATGTATACGACTGGAACGAAAAGAGCGAAAAACCCAAAAGAAAAAGCCTGGAGGAGGCGAAAAAACTATTAAAGGAAGCTGGCTATCCGAACGGCAGAACCTTGGAAGGAAAACCTCTCATAATCAGCTTTGATAACTACTGGACAGCTGCCGGTTCAAAGCCTCTCATAAGCTGGCTCGTAAAACGCTTCAAGATGCTCGGCATACACCTTGAAAACAAGACCACAGATTATAACCGTTTTCAGGAGAAAGTTAGCAAAGGAGACTTTCAATTCTACTTCTGGGGATGGAACGCCGACTACCCGGACCCCGAAAACTTTTTCTTTCTTTTATACGGCCCCAACGGCAAAATAGAGAGCGGCGGAGCCAATTCATCAAATTACAGCAACCCAAAGTTCGACACTCTCTTTAAGCTTATGGAGAACATGGACAACACCGAGGAGCGTCTGCGAATAGTGAAGAGTATGACACGCATAGCTCAAGAGGATGCTCCCTGGCTCATGGGTTACTACCCGATCAGCTTCGGCCTCCTTCACGAATGGGTCGAGAACTCAAAGCCTAACACAATGGCGAACAACACAATAAAATACAAGAGCATAAACAAGGAACTCAGGAACGAGAAAAGAACGGAGTGGAACAAGCCCGTTCTCTGGCCGCTTATACTGGTCTTGGCATTGATCATGGCCTCTACGGTTCCTGCGCTACTAACGATAAGAAAAAAGATGGGTGGCAAATAAATGCTCAGCTACATAATTAAAAGACTTCTCTACGCCATCCCCATACTCATAGGGGTAAATGTTCTTACGGCTCTGCTCTTCTTCTATGTCAACAGCCCTGACGACATGGCCAGAGTGATGCTCGGTGAAAAGAACCTGACGCCAGAGGCAATTGAGAACTGGAAGATAGAGCGCGGCTATGACAAACCTCTTGCGTTGAACACCAAAGCAGGCGGGCTTGGCGTTGTAACAGAGACCGTGTTCTTTGAAAAATCGCTGCCGTTAATGTGGTTCGAGTTCGGACAGAGCGACAGGGAGAACAAGGATATCGGCCGAGAGATACGCAGCCGTGCATTACCAAGTTTTCTAGTGGCTCTGCCGACATTCATAATAGGACTTATCACATACCTTACCTTCGCGATGCTTGTGGCCTTCATGCGAGGTACTTATGTGGATATGTGGGGTGTTATCCTTTGCGTCCTTATTATGAGTATCTCGGGACT
>DAOVXI010000193.1 GCA_030636245.1 Deltaproteobacteria bacterium | reverse complement strand
CCTCTTCATTGTTTTCAGGTATCGGGACACCGTCAAAGATCGATGAAATATTTTTGTGGAGTCCGGCTTTATACTTAGACATTGCTTATCTCCTCAGCCAAAATCTTGTAATCGGCATTATAGGTATCAATAAAGTCGTTATATTTTCAGTATAAATGTTATTTTGACTACCTCGATACCATGCCTACCTTAAACTATACACATTTTCTTGTGTAACGTCAACAAATTATTGTGCATTATGGAAATTAAAAAATAACTCTAATAATGTTGACATAATAGGCCGTATGAATTAATCTATTTGCATGAAAAAACGCCTAACATATCAGAAAAGTGGAGTAAACATTGATGAGGGTGAAAAGACCGTACGCCTCATAGCCCCGCTTGCCAAAAAGACCCATACAAAGGGTGTTATAAGCGAGATAGGCGGCTTTGGTGCGCTCTTCTCAGGTAAGTTCAAGGGTATGAAGGACCCTGTCCTGGTCTCCGGCACAGACGGCGTTGGGACCAAGTTGAAGTTGGCTTTCATGGCAAATAAGCACGATACGGTGGGTATTGATCTGGTTGCCATGTGCGTTAATGACATCATAACGGCAGGCGCTAAACCACTGTTTTTCCTTGATTATCTGGCAACAGGCAAGCTCAAGGCCAAAGAAGCGGCTAGCATAATCTCCGGGATCGCAACGGGTTGCAAGGCTTCGGGCTCGGCCCTTATCGGTGGTGAAACCGCTGAGATGCCCGGCATGTACTCAAAAGGTGAGTATGACCTGGCAGGCTTCAGCGTCGGGGTGGTTGATAAAAAGTCAATTATAACAGGCACTTCCATTCGCTCCGGGGACGCTATTATCGGCCTCCACTCAAGCGGGCTTCACAGTAATGGATTTTCCCTGGCCAGAAAAGTTATCTTCGATAGCCTAAAACTTAAGAAAAATTCAAGGGTTAAGGGACTTCGGAAGCCCATCGCAGAGGAGCTTCTCACCCCCACCCGCATCTACGTCAATCCGGTACTTGAATTACTTAAAAAAGTCAATGTTTCCGGCATCATACATGTCACAGGCGGCGGCTTTTATGAGAATATACCGAGGATATTGCCCAAAAACGTCAGGGCTGTCATCAATAAAGGCTCGTGGAAGGTGCCGAAGATATTCGACATCATCGCAAGTGGTGGAAATATAAGCGAAAAAGAAATGTTCAGGACCTTTAATATGGGCATCGGAATGATACTTATCGTCAAGAACAAGGACAAAGACAGGGCTTTGGGTATACTAAAAAAGCACAAAGAACGCCCAAAAGTCATAGGGAAAATAGAGAAAAAGAGGAAAAACGACAGTCCTGTAGAACTAATATAATGGAACAAAAACAAACACTTAAGATAGGCGTGCTCGCATCAGGCGGCGGCACCAACTTCCAGGCCATAATAGACGCGATAGAGGCGCGCACAATAAAATGTGCAGAGCTAAGTGTCTTAATTTGCAACAAAAAAGATGCCTTTGCCATCGAGCGGGCCAAAAAACACAACATTCCCCATATTCTCCTTGAGCAGGAAAAGGGAGAAAAAAGAGAAGATTACGACAGACGCATCATAAAGGCCCTTCAGTCTCACAACGTGGCGCTTGTCATCCTCGCGGGCTTCATGAGGATCATCTCGCACCTGCTCGTTGAGAGCTATCCGAATCGCATCATGAACATCCACCCCGCCCTTCTCCCATCCTTCCCCGGCCTCGATGTTCAGCAGAAGGCCCTTGAGTATGGCGTCAAGTTCAGCGGATGCACCGTTCACTTTGTGGACAAAGGCGTTGACACAGGCCCCATCATCATCCAGGCCGCTGTCCCTGTCTTAAACGACGACACAGTTGATACACTCTCTGCTCGCATATTAAAGAAAGAGCACCAACTCTATCCCGAGGCCATAAGACTTTTCTCTGAAGGCCGCTTATCCGTCGAGGGCCGCCGCGTTATTATTAAAGATGCGGATGAGAACGAAGACACAATTACCAACCCACCCATAAAGTAATATCCATGAAGGAAGCTATACTCATAAGCGCGTGTCTTGTCGGCGAGAAGTGTCGATACGACGGCACGGATTCAAAGGACGATGCCTTGCTTGACTCTTTGTCGGATAATAAACTCATACCGATATGTCCCGAAGAGCTGGGCGGGCTTACCACACCTAGACCAAAGGCCGAGATACTTTTCGGCACAGGCGTTGAGGTTATAGCGACCACCACTCAGGTCATGGACGAGTTCGGAGCCAACGTTACGGACAAGTTTATAAAGGGAGCGGAGAAGACTTTATCAAAAGCTCTGGATAACAATGTAAAGAAGGCATACCTGAAAGAGAAGAGCCCATCATGCGGGGTGAAGCATATCTATAACGATGGAGTATTGGTAGACGGCCCCGGCGTAACAACAGCGTTACTTATGAAGAATGGGATAGAGGTTGAAGGGGTTTAGCAGTTGGACTCTGCCCACCCAAAAGGGTTATCGCCTAAAACGATTACGAAGGGCAATCACAAAAAGTGCCGCTTGAATTGAGATCAGAACTTGGGCGATAGGCAAAAATAAACCCCTTAAGCCTTCAACAACATTATTCATATCATGTCGAAAAATAACAGAGGGAAGTACTGATATTAAAGAATCATACCAAGAGAACTCTGTTTTGTCGCAACCTAGACAACTAAATAACCAGCTAGGAATACCATCAACATTTTGTGCTATACCTTCTGAATTTAAATCTACTGAAGGGTAACTAAAATAATATCCCGTCCCAACACTTACCCACATTAATAATAAAACTATAACGGCTCTTAAAGGCCGTTCATTATAACCGCTTAAACGTCTAAACAAGCCATAAGCTATAGATAACAATTCATGCTTTAATGCACCATCATTGTAACCGCTCAATAATCTCAACCAATGATATATAAAAACTAAAATTTTATTTTTAAAGGTAACAACCTTCGTATTTG
>DAOVXI010000003.1 GCA_030636245.1 Deltaproteobacteria bacterium | reverse complement strand
ATACTCTGGAAGGACGGGGCCAAGGCCGATACGGCGGCAAAGGCCTTAAAGATCCACTCAAAAGAGCTTTTGAAGCTTGGTATTGTGGATAATATCATAGAGGAGCCATCCGGCGGGGCGCACAGGGACGCAAAGCTTACCGCGATGAATATAAAGGACGCGATACTTAACTCAATGGCGGAGCTAAGTGAGCTTGACCCGCCCGCGATATCTACATCACGATATGACAAGTTCAGACGCATGGGTATCTTTAATGACGAGCAGGCCAGATAACCCAATTCTTATCCCAAGAGAAAGTCTCCAGACAACTCGACCCTATATCTCTTCATAAGTTTACGGATTTTCAGAGTTTTTCGTTGATTTCCCTTCCGAAATATCATATTCTATTTGTTTACATTAAAGTTAGGCGAGAAGTGTTATGAAAGAGTCGAAGAAGCTCGATGAGCTTAGAGAAAAGATAGATAAACTCGACAAGGATATTGTCGAGCTTATAAACGAGCGCGCAAAGGTTGTTCTCGAGGTCGGCAAGACCAAAACAGATGAGAACAGAGAGTTCTATAACCCCGAGCGTGAGAGGCAGATCTATGAGCGGCTGCGCAGCATTAATAAAGGGCCGTTCCCTGAAGAGGCGCTCAAAAGCGTTTTCCGCGAGATAATCAGCGCTTCGCTTTCCATGGAGAAGCCCATAAACATAGCCTTCCTTGGTCCTCACGCTACATTCACCCATCAGGCAGCCATAAAGCACTTTGGCCAGTCGGGTAACTTCATTGCACGCGAGGACATACCCGGTGTGTTTGACGAGGTGGAACGAGGCAGGGCCAATTATGGTGTCGTGCCGATAGAGAGCACTGCCGAGGGCGCGGTCAGCCACACACTCGATATGTTCGTTGATTCACCGCTCCAGATATGCGCCGAGGTTCTGCTTGAGGTCTCAAGCTCCTTACTCAACAAAAGCGGCAAGGTTGAGGATATCGAAAGGGTCTGTTCGCACCCGCACGCACTGGCTCAGTGCGGAAGGTGGCTAAAGGAAACCCTGCCGGGAGTGGTTGCGGTCGAGGTCAGCAGTACCGCACAGGCGGCGCAGATGGCGGCTGATGATGAGAAGACAGCGGCCATAGCAGGTGAAGCCGCGGCATCACTCTATGGACTGCGTGTTGCCCAGAAGAGCATCCAGGATAACCCTTACAACTATACTCGTTTCCTTGTTATAGGAAAAAGAGAGGCAAAAAGGACAGGCAATGATAAAACAAGTGTTATCTTTGCCATAAAGGACTCGCCGGGTGCGCTGTATGACATACTTAAACCTTTATCAGAGAAGGGCATAAACCTATCGAAGATAGAGTCAAGGCCGCTTAAGACAAAGGCATGGGAGTATGTATTCTATATAGATATGGACGGTTACAAAGATGATGAAGACATAGCCCGCTCAATTGAAGGGCTTAATAAAAGATCTTCCTTCATGAAGGTGCTTGGTTCATACGAGAAGAACTCTGTAGGAAAGTAATATGAGTGCGGCAAAGAAAAAAAATAAGATAAAGGTTCCGGCAAATATTGAGGAGCTTGTTCCATATCCTCCTGGTAAACCGATAGAAGAGCTGGAGAGGGAGCTTGGTATAAGCGACTCCATTAAGCTTGCAAGCAACGAGAATCCGCTTGGGCCCTCCAGGAGCGCTATACTTAAGGCCATGGGGGTTTTGGGTGACGTGAACCGTTATCCCGACGGCTCTTGCTTTTATCTTAAGGAGAAGGCTGCGGCCAGCTTCGGCGTACTACCGGAGAACCTGATATTTGGCAACGGCAGTAACGAGATAATAGAGCTTCTTCTCCGTACCTTTGCCGATGGCGGTGAGGTGCTTTTCGGAGAGCCTTCATTTGCTGTCTATCCGATAATATCAAAGGCTTGCGGCGCTATACCGGTGAGCGTCCCGCTTACAAAGGATCTTAAGATAGATCTTAAGGCAATGGCCGAGAAGGTTACTAAAAAAACAAAGGTTGTTTTTATCGCTAACCCGAACAACCCCACGGGCACATACAATACGGCCGATGAGGTAACAGAGTTTTTGGATAACATCCCCGAAGACGTTATCGTTTGTCTTGACGAGGCGTACTATGAATATGTAACAGCCGATGATTTCCCAAAGAGTGTTAAGTATGTCCTGAAGGAGAGGGCTGTTGTTGTGCTTAGGACATTCTCAAAGATATACGGACTTGCGGGACTGCGTATCGGTTACGCCATAACAAGGCCCGACATTGTCGAGTATATTGACCGTGTGCGTCAGCCCTTTAACGTGAGCAGTATCGCGCAGGCCGCTGCCATCGGGGCCTTACGGGATGAGTCACATGTTGAGGCGTCAAGAAAACTGAATGAGAATGGTTTCAACTTTTTACTGCCGAAACTAAAAGAACTTGATTTTAAAACGGTAGATTCTCAGGCTAACTTCTTTTTGATAAATGTCGGGGATGGTGAAAAGGTTTATAACGATCTGCTTAAAAAGGGAGTTATCGTAAGGCCGATGAAGGGCTACAAACTTCCTGAGTATATTAGGATAACTATAGGTACGCAAGCGGAGAACGAGCGATTTATAGAGGCCTTGTGTGAGGTGACCGGTCGGGCGCTTAAGTAGGGACGCCTTATGGTCAGTGACACGGGTCGAAGAATAAAAAAGAGAGTATAAAAAATTCCATGGAGGATTTAAAGATGATAATCGTACTTAAAAAGAGCGCCACAGAGGAAGAGATAGAACACGTAAGCGAGAAGATAAAGTCTTTGGGCTTGAGCGTGCATATCTCAAAGGGCGAGGAAAGGACACTTATAGGGGCGATAGGTGATGAGGCTAAGTTGGCCGAGACACCGCTTGAAGCGCTTCCGGGTGTAGAGAAAGTTATGCCGATAGTAAAACCATATAAGCTCGTGAGCAAAGAGATGAGCGACGGGCCAACGATCATAGATATAAACGGAGTAAAGGTTGGAGGAAATAAGATCCAGGTCATTGCCGGCCCTTGCAGTGTTGAAACCCAGGATCTGCTTACAGACTGCGCCAAAAAGGTCAAGGAGAGCGGAGCTACACTCCTAAGAGGCGGAGCATTCAAACCCAGAACCTCACCCTATGCCTTTCAGGGTCTTGGCGAAGAGGGACTTAAGTACCTGAAGAAGGCGAGTGAAGAAACAGGGCTTCCGGTCGTGACCGAGCTTATGGACCCTCGTGACATGGATCTTATATGCGAGTACGCCGACGTAATCCAAATAGGCGCGAGGAACATGCAGAACTTCCGTCTCTTAATGGAAGTTGGCAAGACAAAGAAAGCGGTGCTCTTAAAGCGCGGCATGGCCAGCACCGTAAAAGAGTTCCTCATGAGTGCCGAGTACATAGCCAGTCAGGGCAACACGAATATAATCCTTTGCGAGCGTGGGATGAGGACATTCGAGACCTCGGTCCGTAACATACTTGATTACTCAGCCGTACCTGTACTTAAAGAAGAAACTCACTTGCCGGTCTTTATCGACCCGAGTCATGCCGCCGGAAGGTGGGATTTTGTTCCTGCGCTATCCAAGGCCGCTGTCGCCGTAGGGGCAGACGGACTTCTGATAGAGGTGCACTCGGATCCTGAGAATGCTCTCTGTGACGGTGCTCAGTCTCTTAAGCCGACAAAGTTCAGTACGCTTATGGGTGAGCTGGCCAAGATCGCGGAGGCGGTAGGCAGGACGATATAGAGGGTTAAATAACATGAGTAAAGCGCCTAAATTTGAACGTGTTGCCATCTTCGGTGTTGGGCTTATCGGAGGTTCCTTTGCCATGGAGCTTAAGAGGTTCAACCTTGCCTCACACATCGTAGGCGTGGGCCGAGGGCAAGAGAACCTTGAGACGGCCATGAAGCTTGGTATAGTGGATAGCATCACCACAGACCCTTTGGAAGCCGTTAAGGACGCTGACCTTATCTTTCTTGCCGTGCCGGTCAATAGTATGGGCGCTCTTGTTGAAAAGTTTAGGGGAGAGCTTAAGATCGGAGCCATCATAACCGACGGCGGGAGCGTTAAGGAAAAGCTTATAGATGAGGTAAGTACCTTTATCCCCGAAGGGGTCCATTTCGTTCCGGGCCACCCGATAGCAGGTACGGAACACAGCGGAGCCGAAGCCGCTTTTATCGGGCTGTATAAGGACAAAAAATGCATCCTCACACCCACCGATAACACCGACAAAGAAGCAGTGGAAACGGTTAAAGCCCTCTGGGAAGCAATGGGCTCGACCGTCATATTCATGGAGCCAAAAAGGCATGATATCGTCTTCGGAGCCGTAAGTCACCTCCCGCACGTCATTGCATATGCCCTTGTTAACTCCGTAAGCTCGCTTGAGAAAGAGAAGTTCGATGTCATGGGTTTTGGTGCCGGAGGCTTTAAGAGCACCACCCGCATCGCCTCAAGCTCTCCAGAGATGTGGTCTGATATCTGTACTATGAACAAGGACGCTGTCCTAAGGTGCATTGATGTGTTCCAGAAGGTCCTTCTCAGGATAAAAGATGACATCACCGAGGGCGATAACCAGAGCCTCGTTGAGGAGTTCGATAGGGCAAAGAAGAGCAGGGACTCGTTCATAAAAGCTGACGAGTAGTATTATCTATTCCTCGTAACTCATTGATTTTAGGTTATAATTTATATTGAATACTATAACTATCAAGAAGGCCGTAAGGCCGTTCGATCAAGCTATTCAGGTCCCTGGCGACAAGAGCATTAGCCATAGGGCCGTTATGCTTGCATCCCTTGCGAAGGGCCGTAGCCGCATATCAGGCTTCCTTCCGGGTGAGGATAATCTCTCCACCATAGAAGCTTTCAGGGCTATGGGGATCACAATTGACGGCCCTGGTGCGGACGGTGTCGTGACGGTTAATGGGCTCGGGCTTGATGGTCTAAAGGAGCCAAGTGGTGACATAGACTGCGGCAACTCCGGGACGACAGTGAGGCTTCTCTCAGGCATTCTTGCCGGGCAGGATTTTGCGGTTACCCTGAAGGGAGACAGCTCCCTAAGCTCTCGACCCATGAAGCGGGTGACAAAACCTTTAGAGGAGATGGGCGCACGCTTTACTTTCCTGGGTGAGGAGGGCAAGCTGCCCTATACCATCAGCGGCGGTAAGCTCAAGGGCATTGATTATAAAAGCCCGGTCGCAAGCGCACAGATCAAAAGCTCTGTGCTTTTGGCAGGGCTCTTTGCTGAAGGTGAAACTACGGTAACAGAGCCTCTTAAGAGCCGGGACCACACCGAAAGGATGCTCATCCTTTTTGGTGTTGACGTTAGTGTTGACGGAGTAAGCGTTGGTGTCAGGGGCGGCGCGGAGCTTCAGGCAACGGAGGTGGAGGTGCCGGGCGACATCTCTTCCGCGGCATTCTTCATGGTCGCCGCTGCCTTGAAAAAAGATTCGCTTCTTACCATAAAAGACGTGGGCATAAACCCCACACGCATCGGCATAATAGACATTCTAAAAAAGATGGGCGCTGATGTGACCTTCAACGATCAGCGCGGTGCGAGTGAGCCTGTTGCCGACATTGTTATTAAGGGAGGAGCTCTTAAGGGAGTTGATATTAGTGGAGAAGAGCTTCTGCCTGCGATCGACGAGTTCCCTATAATATGCGTTGCGGCAGCCCTTGCAGAAGGCAAGACAACTATAAGTGGAGCCGCAGAGCTAAGGGTAAAGGAAAGTGACCGCATAAAGGTCATGGCTCATAACTTAACTTCAATTGGTGTAAAGGTTTTTGAGCGAGAAGATGGTATAATAATAGAAGGCAGCCCGGAGGGTTTAAAGGGTGGGGAAGTGGCGACGCATGGTGACCACAGGATCGCCATGAGCTTTGCCGTAGCAGGCCTATTCTCAGACGAGGGCGTTACGATAAAGGGCGCAGAGTGCGTTGATGTCAGCTTCCCGGGTTTCTTCACCTTGCTCGATTCTGTGAGGGACAGTTGAGTAGAACTTTTATTATCGCGGTAGACGGCCCAAGCGGCGTGGGCAAGTCCACGGTATCAAAGCTTGTGGCCAAGGAACTTGGCTATCAGTATGTTGACACGGGCGCCATGTATCGTGCCTTTGCTGTCGGCGTTAAAGAAGCCGGCATAGACATAAAGAGTGAAGAAGCACTTAACGCTTTTATTGATTCGGTAAAGATAGAGCTTACCGGGAACGGCGAGAAGGTTCTCTTGAACGGCCGTGACGTAAGCAAGGTTATAAGGGAGCCGTGGGCTGGCGAATTGACCTCAAAGGTCTCGGCCATAAGCCCTGTTAGAGAATTTTTGGTCTCGCTCCAGCGTGAGATCGGAGCCAGCTCGGAGGGTATCGTAATGGAGGGCCGTGATATCGGAACGGTGGTTTTCCCCGAGGCAGAGGTAAAGATATTCCTTACGGCCTCAAGTGAGGTCAGGGCAAAAAGACGTCATAAGGAATTTCTCGGTAAGGAGACCGAAGGAGTTGGAAGCGTAGGAAGCGTTGAGGCTGATCTTAACGCGCGTGATGAGCGCGACACAAAGAGAGCTGACTCTCCGCTCAAGGCGGCGGATGACGCCGTTATTATAGATACGGGTGAGTTGGATATCGATGGAGTTGTTCATAAGGCGCTGGATGTTGTAAGGAAAAGAAAAGAGAGAGAAGGTTAGTTATGGAGATAATACTTGCAAAGAGCGCCGGCTTTTGCTTTGGCGTAAAACGCGCGATAAACATGGCGACCGAGTGCGCAACCGATGAGCACACGGATGATATACACACCCTTGGCCCCATAATCCATAACCCCCAGGTCGTAAAGAATCTGGAGGACAAGTCAAAGATCATGGCCAAGAAAAGCCTTGATGAGATAGACTCCGGCACCGTTATAATCCGCTCGCACGGGGTTAAGCTTGAAGAGCTTCATGAGGCGGGCGATAAGGGACTCAAGGTGGTGGACGCAACGTGTCCCTTCGTGAAAAAGGCTCAGGAGTTTGTGAGCGAGCTCACAAGAGACGGCTACTCCGTCATAGTTGTCGGCGAGGAGGAGCATCCTGAGGTCCAGGGCATAAAAAGTTTTGGCGGTCCTGACATAATCGTCGCAAAGAACGCCGAGGCCATAAAGGGGCTCGGAAGAAAAAAGAAAATAGGGATAGTGGCGCAGACTACCCAGTCCGAGAAGAACCTTGAAGAGATCGCGAATGCCTGCATGGAAAAGTCAGATGATGTGAAGATTTGTAACACTATATGTTCTGCCACCAGTGTCAGGCAGACCCAGAGCGTGGATCTTGCTAAAGAGGTCGATTGCATGATAGTCATTGGCGGCAAAAACTCTGCAAATACAAGGCGTTTGGCTGAGATATGCAGATCCTTGCAGAAAAATACCTTTCATATCGAGGTCGCATCGGAGCTTAAGAGCGAGTGGCTGACCGGGGTTAACAAGCTTGGTGTCACGGCAGGCGCTTCCACGCCGGACTGGATCATCGAAAATGTTCTTAAAAGGGTTGAGGAGATAAGCCTTGAGATCGAGGGCAATAAAAAAAGTGCCTGATATTTTCTATATTTAACCCTTGAAACGCAATCTGTGCTGTGGTATAAAATTAACTTACTTTAATATATTAAGAACATAGGCAGGGGGTATTTATTTAATGGCAGGGATAGAAGAGAAATCCCACTCTGAGGGGGAAAACAACGATTCGGAGTTTCAACAGCTTTATGAACAAAGCTTAAAGCAATTAAATGAAGGGGAGCTTGTTCGAGGTACCGTCGTTAATGTCAGCCGGGATTCGGTTGTTGTAGACATCGGATATAAGAGCGAAGGTCTTGTTCCTATTGAAGATTTCCTGGACGCTGACGGCAACTGCACCGTAAGCCAGGGTGATGAGGTATCTGTTTTTCTTGAGCGCTGGGAAGATGACCAGGGCTATGTGGTATTAAGCAAGAACAAGGCGGACCAGATGGCCGCATGGACCACTATAATGGAGGTGGTCGAAAAAGACGGCTTGATCGAAGGTACGATCACCAGATGCGTTAATGGCGGATTTCATGTTGATATAGGCGGGGTTACAGCGTTCCTTCCAAACTCCCAGGTCGACATAATACCTGTAAAGAATCCCGAATCAATCGTTGGAACCACCTATGAATTCAAGGTACTTAAGCATAACAGAAGAAAAAACAATGTAATAATCTCACGCAGGGTCATCCTTGAAAAGGAGAGGGAGTCCTTACGGGAAAAAACCCTTGAAACAATTGAAGAGGGAGCCGTTGTTAAGGGTCTTGTGAAGAATATCACAGATTACGGAGCGTTTGTTGACCTAGGCGGCATTGACGGACTGCTTCATTTAACCGACCTATCATGGGGCAAGGTAACACACCCGTCCCAGATACTCAGCGCAGGCGACGAGATCGATGTAAAGATACTTAAGTTCGACAAGGAAGACGGTAAGATCTCTCTTGGGCTTAAGCAGACAAAGGCCGATCCGTGGATAAACATAGCTGAGAACTATCCTGTTAACAGCAAGGTCAGCGGCAAGGTCGTGAACTTGACCGATTACGGAGCCTTTGTTGAGCTCTCGGAGGGCCTTGAGGGGCTTATTCACATCTCCGAGATGTCATGGACCAAGATACGCCATCCATCACAGAAGCTTAAGCAGGGGGATGTTGTCGAGGTTATGGTCCTGGATATCGATCCCGCCGCAAAGAGAATTTCCCTAGGCCTCAAGCAGGTTGAGGCGAACCCGTGGGATGACCTGAATGACAGGTACCCCGTTGGCAGTACCGTTACAGGATCAGTGAAGAACATAACCGATTTTGGTGTTTTTGTAGGGATAGAGGATGGGGTTGACGGACTTATCCATATCTCTGATCTTACATGGAAAAAGATAAAGCATCCATCTGAGCTTTATAAGAAGGGCCAGGAGGTCAGTGCCGAGGTTATCCATATCGACAAGAGCAAGCAGCGTTTCTCGCTGAGCACAAAGGTGCTTGAGAGTAATCCCTGGGAAGGTGTTGAGGATAGATATAAACCCGGGATGATCGTTGAAGGGCGTGTAACAGGCGTTGCGGACTTTGGTGCCTTTATTGAGCTTGAGCAGGGTCTTGAGGGCCTTGTTCACATCTCTGAGATAAACAGAGGGAAGCAAAGCGGTGAAGAGCTTGGTGTCGGCGACATGGTCGAGGTCGAGGTCCTGAACGTTGACTCGGATGAGAAGAAGGTCGGCTTGAGCATAAGAAAGATCACGGTTAAGGCTGAGCCATCAACTCAAACGCAGGGGTCGGAAGAAAGCGCGGCAATCACGGAAAGCACCGATGAAGCTAGCGACGAAGCCGCCTCTAATAGCGAAGAAGCTACGGGGGAAGACTCTGAAGAAGAGTAACTCTTCAAGGCGGTCTTAAGCGAGCATAGGATGAAAAAGATAATTAAAAGTTTTTTGGCGGCGATAGGCGCGTTCTTTGTTGTCATAATTCTTTTTTCAATTTTTATAGCCCTCATCTTTGGTAATGATGACACTCCCAGGTTTGGCGATAAGGTGGCGATAGTCGAGATACAAGGGGTGATACTCGACTCAACCTCTGTCATCAGAGAACTTCAAGCATACGCAAAAAGAGATGACGTAAAGGCGGTTATCCTTCGTATCAACTCTCCGGGCGGAAGCGTTGGACCAAGCCAGGAGATATACTCAGAGGTAAAGAGGCTTCGTGAAAAGAAGCGGGTCGTTGCCTCAATGGGTTCTGTGGCGGCATCCGGCGGCTACTATATTGCGGCCGCGGCGGATAAGATAGTCGCAAACCCGGGCACTATTACCGGAAGCATCGGGGTGATAATCGAGTTCCTTAATACGGAGGAGCTCTTTAAAAAGCTTGGCCTCAAAGGTTTCGTTATAAAGAGCGGTAAGTTCAAGGACACAGGCTCACCGATGAGAGAGCTTACCGAAGAGGATAGAGAGCTTATGCAAGGCGTTGTTGATGACGTCCACTCTCAGTTCGTTATGGCCATCGCAGAGGGGCGAGGCATGAAGGTAGAGGATGTCAGCGCCTATGCTGATGGCAGGATATTCTCCGGCGCTCAGGCCCTAACCCTCGGTTTTGTAGATTCGCTTGGAAGTCTGAGTGACGCGATAGATCTAAGCGCAGAGCTTGCCGGACTTAGCGGTGAGCCCAAGGTGATATACCCTAAGAAGCCAACAGGGCTTTTGGGTAGGCTTTTTGATGAGGACGCAAGCGCCCTTATAAGCGAGCTCTTTATGGGGCTTAAGGTAATGTATTTACTTCCCGATCTTTCGGGTTCAGCATCATAGGCATTAACAGGAACATTGAATTTTTACTTGTAACAGTTTAGGAGGCGGAATGACTAGAAGCCAGTTAATTGAAGCGGTCGCGTCCAAATCGAGTAACTTCTCAAAGAAGGATGTCGAGGTAATCGTTACCACCTTGTTCGAGAGCATTGCCGAGAGTCTCGCAAAAGGAGACAAAATAGAGATACGCGGCTTTGGTTCTTTTAAGGTAAAGAGCAGGGATGGTAGAAAGGGTCGCAACCCGAAGAGCGGAGAGGGGATATTCGTTGACCCCAAGAAGGTTCCTTTCTTTAAGGCAGGCAAAGAACTGAAGGAACGAGTCGATACCATCGGTAAGGAATGAAGCGTCTTTGGGCACCCTGGCGGATGGAGTATGTCAGCAGTGTCGGTGAGGATGGCGGTTCCGGTGGTGAGTGTATCTTTTGTGTTGCCGTAAAGAACGATCCTGATGAGTCCCTGCTTCTTCACAAAGGGAAGCACTCAACCGTACTTTTAAATAAGTTTCCATACAATACCGCGCATGTACTGATAAGCCCCATACGTCACACAGCAGAAGTTGAGAGCCTCAGCGTTGAAGAGTCTGAAGAGACTTTAAGGCTTATTCAGCATACCGTAAAAGTTATAAAGAAAGAGCTTGCACCTGATGGTTTTAATATCGGGATGAACCTTGGCGGAAGCGCCGGGGCAGGCATCGCAGACCACCTCCACTGGCATGTTGTGCCGCGCTGGAGCGGGGACACGAACTTTATGCCTGTACTCGATGACGTTAGAGTCATGCCCGAGCATATCAAATCCACTCTAGCTCGTCTCAGACCACATTTTATTGATATCTAATATTGCTCTCTCAAGACGGAGGGCTTTTTTTACAAGAAAAATGTTAATTATATGCATTGATTTTACGTTATGCCTTGTGGTATAAAACAGAATATAAAAATTACAATAAAGGAGAATAACTATGCGAGCATTAAAAGTTTTAACTTTGACTATTATGGCCACTGCGCTGCTTTTCTTTGTGAGCGGATGTACCCCGTCCGTTACTCTAAAGATGCCTGTGCCCGCAAAGTATAACTACGGAAGTGCTAAACAGCTTGTTGTTGTAGAGATGACAGGGAAGAGAAGCTACAGGGAGACCGTACTTGACCAGTTTAACGAGCAGGCCAGGAGCAGCAGCTGGTGGCAGTTCGAGGACAGGATAGATAACGGCATTAAGATAAGGCTCAAGGGCAGTTCTGCAACCGCCAACCCTGAGTCACCGCAGGAAGGTGAGATCTTTGTAAAGGTTGACATGTATGGGCTTGATGCAGTGAAAGGCTCCGAGCAGATCAAGAAAAAAGACACTAAAGGGAATTATTACTATGAAACACGCAGGTTCTTACAAGGCCAGGTAAGCTTTGGTGTGACCGTGATGGATGTAAACGGCAGGGCGCTTCTTGCCGAGAGGGAGTATGAAGCAACAAGTAAGGTATACACCAACTACGGATATGATAAGGACGACGCAAAGGAAAAGGCTGCAGAGAATGCGGTAAAGAAGGTGCTGTTTGACATCACTCCACGTTTTGTCAACTCATATGTCACGCTTGACGATGAGGCAGAGGACCTTAAGCCAACGATAGATCTGATAAAGAATGGCGCGTACGCTGTTGCTGCTGACGACCTAAAGCGTATGATGGCGGATCAGCCGATGAGAAGCGATATTGTTTATAACCTTGCGGTCGTAACCGAGGCCATGGGTGAGTTCGATCAAGCGCTTGACTATTACAGTAAGGCTATGAGCCTTGGCAGCAAACCCTTCTATGCGACTTCACGTGCAAACTGCGCAAAGAGGATAGAGGCACAGAAGGCTCTGGGTTCATAAAGTAAATTTCTATGTATTATTAACGGGTCCGCTTTTGCGGACCCGTTTTTTTTTGCCTTCTGATTGTGCTTGACAAGAATGACGGTTTATAATACATTTTCCATTCCGAATAACATGTTCCGTAACTGACGGGCTACGAGGTGGAGTAAACCACCGGGGAGCGGAACATTCATAAATTAGCCGACCGTCTGGGCATGAAATGAGGATATTTTTGTAGTTAAGTCCTGTTTCACTTGTGCCCGGATTTTTTTATGTCTAAAACTATAAACGGCACTTCAAAGTGGACAGTTAACATATTGGAATTGTTAGGTTTTTTTAGTATGGATTGGGCGGCATTCAAAGTCCCTGTTCCTGGTGCAGATACGCACCCATGAAGCTTGACAAAAGCCGTAAAATTTGATTAACTTCTTTGTCCACTAATGTTACAAAAACATGCATTACAGAGGGCAAAAACTACAGATCTACAATAAGATAAACTGGAGGAATAAATGTCCAAGAAGATTATCTATACCAAGACTGATGAAGCACCCGCACTGGCAACCTACTCGTTACTCCCTATTATTCAGGCCTACACAAAAGGCTCAGGCATCACAGTAGAGTCACGTGATATCTCGCTTGCCGGCAGGATCTTGGCGCATTTCCCGGAAAAGTTGACCGATGCCCAGAAAATACCGGATGAGCTCTCAGCCCTAGGAGAGCTGGCAAAAACCTCCGAGGCAAACATAATAAAGTTACCTAACATAAGCGCCTCCATCCCTCAGCTAAAGGAAGCGATAAAGGAGCTTCAGGATCACGGCTTTGATATCCCTGATTTCCCAGAGGACCCAAAGAGTGATGAAGAGAAGAAGATAAAGTCCAGTTACTCAAAGGTTCTCGGAAGCGCCGTTAACCCTGTACTCAGGGAAGGTAACTCCGACAGGCGTGCAGCGGTTGCTGTTAAGCAGTACGCTAAGAACAACCCTCACTCAATGGGCAAGTGGAGCTCTGACTCCAAGTCCCATGTTGCTACAATGAGTAGCGGTGACTTCTTCTCAAATGAGAAGAGCGTAACGGTTGACGCAGCAACAGACGTAAAGATAGAGTTTGTTGGTAAGGATGGCAATACAACTGTTCTGAAAGAGAGCACGCCACTTTTGGCAGGCGAGGTCATTGACGGAACACGTATGAGTAAGAAGGCATTGACCGAGTTTCTTAGTAAAGAGATAGATGACGCGAAGGCAAAGGGTATTTTGTTTTCACTTCACATGAAGGCAACAATGATGAAGGTCTCGGATCCGATCATATTCGGTCACTGTGTAAAGGTCTTCTATAAAGACGCACTCGAAAAGCACGCTGAGACGATAAAAGAACTCGGCGTTGACTTTAATAACGGTCTTGGAGATCTCTACTCAAAGATAGAGAGCTTGCCGGCTGATAAAAAAGCAGAGATCGAGGCGGACATTCAGGCTGTCTATAAAGACCGTCCCGAGCTTGCCATGGTCAACTCTGATAAGGGTATTACGAACCTGCATGTCCCAAGCGATATTATTATTGACGCATCCATGCCGGCGGCCATTCGTACATCAGGGCAGATGTGGGGTCCTGACGGCAACCTCAAGGATACAAAGTTCGTTATCCCTGATCACAGCTACGCAAGCCTTTACCAGGCAACCGTAGATAACTGTATAGCAAACGGAGCATTCGATCCCACGACAATGGGTACGGTCCCGAACGTAGGGCTCATGGCTCAGAAGGCCGAGGAGTACGGCTCGCATGACAAGACCTTTACGGCACAGGGCGACGGTCAAATACGAGTTGTTGACTCAAATGGTACGACCATAATCGAGCATGACGTTGAAGAGGGCGACATCTGGAGAGCATGCCAGGTAAAGGACGCACCGATCCGCGACTGGGTAAAGCTTGCCGTAACACGTGCAAGAGCAACAGAAGTTCCTGCCGTATTCTGGCTTGATAAGAACAGGCCGCATGATGCCGAGCTTATCAAAAAAGTTGAGGTATACCTCAAGGACCATGACACCGATGGACTCGATATCCGTATAATGAATGTTGCGGATGCCTCAAAGCTCTCACTTGAGCGTATGCGTGACGGGAAAGATACGATCTCTGTCACGGGTAATGTTCTTCGTGATTATAATACCGATCTTTTCCCGATACTTGAGCTTGGAACGAGCGCAAAGATGCTATCGATCGTTCCTCTTATGCAGGGCGGCGGGCTTTTTGAGACAGGTGCCGGAGGCTCGGCCCCCAAGCACGTACAGCAGTTCGTTGAGGAAGGTCACCTGAGATGGGATTCACTCGGAGAGTTCTTGGCACTTGCCGAGTCCTTTGAGCATTTGGGCAATACTTATAATGATGACAAGGCAAAATTATTCTCAAAGACACTTGGTGAGGCCAACTGTAAGTTCCTTGAGAGCAACAAGAGCCCGTCACGTAAGGTTAATGAGCTTGATAACAGGGGAAGTCACTTCTATCTGGCCATGTACTGGGCACAATCCCTTGCAAACCAGAGTGAAGACGCTGAGCTTAAGGCACGCTTTGAAGGTTTTGCCAAGGAGCTTGCGGACAACGAGAGCAAGATAATTGATGAGTTGAACGCTGCTCAGGGCTCGCCCCAGGACATCGGCGGATACTTTGATCCGGATGATGAGAAAACATCAAAGGCAATGCGCCCGAGTGCAACCTTTAACGCGGCATTGGAAGCTTTATAATTAACTTTTTTATTCTTTAAAAGATCATCGGAGGTAACACATGCAGCTTACTGGACTATTATGGGGGCAGAAGCTCCTGGAGAGGGTCGGTTATCCGGTTGCCAAGGTCCTTGGACCTGAGGCAAGCGTGGATGAGATCAAGGCCCTTATAGAAGAATGCGGCCAGGTTTTTATAAAGCCGATCTTCAAGGGCGGTGTCGGTAAAAAAGGCAAGAGTGGACTTATCGGAAGGGTAAGTGACATTGAAAGCGCGTTGAAGGAAAAGGAGAGGCTCTACTTCGCAGAGCATGTTTTCGGAAACGCCACAAGCAAGGGAGAGGGTGTAACATTCGAGGGTGGTGTGCCGGCAGAGCACGAGGTATACTTTTCCATTGCCGAGAGCACGAAGTTCCGTGCACCGACAATGACCATTACCCATCACGGTGGAGTTGATATTGAAGAGCTTCCCGAGGATAAGATAAAAGAGGTGCCCTTTGATCCTCTAACGGGCCTTAAGAGCTTTCATGTATCAAACGCTTTGGAGGAGCTCGGCGCGCCAAGAGAGATAATCAGCCCGCTTGTGCAGAACCTTCCAAAACTTTGGTCGCTGTACGATAACTATGGAATGAACATGCTTGAGTTGAACCCGGTAAGGATGAGCCTCAACAAGCGTGGAAGGCTCGTACCGGTGGCATGTGATTTTAAAGGTTCCTTCGATCAGGACGATCCCGCATGGACACGTCTGGGACTTCCTGCTCATCTCTTCGCATCCGATTACTCGGAGTTCGAGCAGGAGATAAACCAGCTCCGTACCTATCAGGGTCAAAGCGATGTTTTTGTTATGAACCCGGAGGGTACGATAACAGCTCCGACATTCGGCGGAGGCGCGAACGCACTCGTAACTGAACTTCTCGGAGAGAGGGCGACGATCAGCTCCGACTTCGGAGGCAACCCTCCTTATCAGAAGATGCTTGAGATATCAAAGATAGTCTTTAAGTACTGGCTTGCACAAAGCAACGTGCTCTTTATAATAGGCGGCAAGGCCAACAACACGGATATATTCGAGACCTTCCGTGCCATGGCCGATGCACTACGGGATAACTTCCGTGAGTTCGGGCCGAAACCTCTTTTTGTTGTAGTCGGAAGGGGCGGACCTAATCTTATTCGCGGTATGGCATACATGAAGGATACTATTGAGCAGCTTAAACTCCCTTACAGGATATTCGGTCATGACAGTGCCATGAGCGAGGTCGTTAACTATGCTCTTTCCGTTGATAAGTGGATGGAGAAAGAGGGACGCAGCCTCGTTAGTGAAAGACTAGGAATTGAAAGCAAGGGTAAGAAGAGCGCCTAAGCTAAATAAGATAAGACAACTTGACAATGACCAAGTTTTTATAAACTATCAAATTTAAAAAAAAATGGTGATAAAAAATGCATAAAGAAGGTATAAAAAAATTCCCATACTACGTTGGTGTTAACTCGCTAAAAGATATCGCAACAAAGGACGATAGGGTATGTGTCTTGAACATAGTCGGAGGGGAGAGCAGGACAGTAACCCCGGTAAGCCACGAATTTTCCGGCGGCAACATAGTCTTCGGCACAAGCCCCGGGCGAAGCGGACAAAAGCTTGAGACCGCGAACGGCGACATACCGGTCTATAACTCGGTCAAGGAAGGGCTTGCCGCAGGACATGAGTTCAACACAGGTGTTGTTTATCTTCCGCCCTCAGGTGTCAGGGACGGGGTTGCAGAGCTTGTAAGATGCAACCCTAAGCTTGAGAAGGTGATAATTTTGACCGAGAAGGTATCGGTCAGGGACGCGCGCCACATACGCGCGATATGCCAGACAAACGGAGTCGACGTTTTCGGCGCGAACTGCCTTGGGGTAGCGGACGCCTGGAACCATGTAAGGATAGGCGGCGCTCTTGGCGGAAGTAAGCCTGAAGAATCGCTTGTTAAAGGCACGGTCGCTCTCTTTTCAAACTCAGGAAACTTTACAACAACCATTGCCGTATATCTCCTGACATCAGGCTGGGGAACAACGACCAGCGTATCAAGCGGTAAGGATGTATACATTCATTACGCTCCGCAGGAATTTCTGCACGCTCTTGATAATGATGACAGAAGTAAGTGCGCGGTTATGTACGTTGAGCCGGGTGGCTACTATGAGCATGGGCTTGAGATAAACAAACCAACTGTAGTTTGTGTTGTCGGACGCTGGAAAGCACGTCTAACAAAGGCCTGCGGCCATGCCGGAAGTTTGGCCGGAACCGGTGACGACGCTGCTGCAAAGGAAAAGTGGTTTATGGATTACTTCGGTGTGGATGATATCTATTCACCTGAGAAGCCTGTCTTCAGTAAGAAGGGCGCGGTCGTTATAAACATAGCTCATATACCTGAGGCCCTGACAAAGGTGATGGAAGCGAACGGCGAGAAGCCTGACTTTGAACCAAAAGGCGACCTATCGCTAAAGTGCTGGTTCGCGGGGAACGCCGGGGTTAAGCTTCCAAAGGAGCTTGATTGTCAGGCCGTAACAGCGGTTGCTCCTTATGATGAGCAGATAGCCGTAATATCAAAGCAGGTCGGAGCGCAGTTCCCAAGACAAGCCATGAAGGACTCAAGCGGTGCCTCTGTCATGGATCCAAAAACTCAGGTTACGAAGTTCCGTAATGTTTCTATCCTTGACGCATCAAAAAAATCACTCGAGGAGAATCTTGCCTTAAGTCTCTTATCCGTTTACCCGGATGAGTTCGGCACAAGCCTCGTAAATATTGCTCTCAACACATATGTAAACCACAATGGCACAGCGGCTCTGGCCGCGGCTGACGCTTCCCGCGAAGCAGGCAACTCGCCAAACACAGTGCTCTCATCTTCAACATCAATAATAGGCAGGAAGAGGGTGGAGAAGGCCATAAAGGTCTCGGAGCTTTTCATCGAGAAGTTCCAGCACGAAGGCATCACTGATGTAAGCGCTGACTTCGATTATAAAGATATTTTGAAAAGCCTTACAGATGAAGAGAAAGCTTTATTCGCCTCTGATGACTGCCCGTGCGGCGTAAGTGAAGAGGAGATGCTAAAGGCCATAGACGGGCTTAAGAAGAAGAGCGTCTTTATAGAGTTCGCAAAAGAGGCCGCTGGCGGAAAGCCAAGCAAAAGGGCGTTACTTGGAGCTATCTGGACAACAGTTGGGTGGGGCCCGCTCATGACAAAAGAGATAAGCAAGGCAACCATGGCTGTACTTCCGTGGCACTCACGTGTTTTCTCGACCTTCGTTGGTACAAGCGTAAGCTCCAAGAACCAGACAGAGGACAGCTTCCGTGGCGTAAAGAATACGGAGCTTCTAACGGGCAGCTTTACAGAGACCGCCTTCCTGGCTCTTATAGGTAAGAAACCTAATAAAGATGAGCTCTTTGAGTTCTCAATGCTTCTTGGTCTTATCATATCGAACGGCCCGGGAACAATATCAGCTCAAGGCTGTAAGGGTGCTGTAAGCGCCGATGGTCCGCAGGAATCGGGACGAGCTCAGATAAACAAAAGTTATGTCGGTTTCCTAACACACACAGGGTTTGCTCACGGCGGAAACGGATATGAGGCCGTGGCGTTCCTTATCGATCGCTTTAAGGAAACCGGACTTAAGGATGCCGCTGACAAGGGTCATGGTCTTAAGCTAAAGGAGATAGCCGATAACTACGCCGAAACCTATGCCGAGTATAAGGCCAATGAGAAGGCCATAGGAAACATAGAGTACGCAAAGGTCCCTTGTATTAACCATCCCATATTCAAGGGCAAGGACGTTAACTATGACCCGAGGGAAAGATTCGTGACAGAGCTTTTCGAAGAGAAGGGGATCTATAACGTATTCCTCGACTTCTATGGAAACCTCGTCAGGGCCCTCTTTGACGCAAAGGTAAGCAAGAACGTATACTGCGTTAATGTTGACGCTGTAATTGCTGTAATACTTCTTAAGATGGTCTGGAAGCCATTTATGGATGGCACGGTATCGGATTCCGATATCGAGAGCTCCGGCTTCACCACATTCCTTTTCGGCAGGATGATAGGGTGTGCCGCCGAGATAGATGACCATATCAACCGTGGACGCAATATGGACACGAGGACAGCAGCCAGTAAATGTAACTACGTAAGGTAGTTTGTTCTTATACTATGAGGCCCTGTCCATTTTTGGACAGGGCCTTTTTTGTTTGACATGAAAGATGGCTTATTATATTCTATATATTGATGATTTTACTGCATTTTTTCGCTTAGGGGGTTCCATTTGAGCAACAAATTAAAGGTTCTAGTACTCGTTTTTCTAGCAGCTGCCGCGGCCTATGTTTTTGTCTTTCAGAAGCAGGCTGGTATCTCGGAGGATAGTACCGCTAAAAGTGAAAGTATGGCGGAGGCCACCCAGCGGATAAAGATAAAAGTCCCACATAATGTAAAGACCGTGGCTGTCACAGCGGTCCCCAAAGCCAAGACCACATTCAAACCCAAGCCCAAGGCTGAGACTAAGGTTGTCGAGGTCAAGACCGAGCCGAAAAAGGTTGAGACAGTGTCGAGTGAGCCGGCTAAGCCTAAGGTTGAGCCGACCCCTGTTGTTAAAACTGAAACCGCAAAAAAACCTGTAGATACAAAGAGTTATGTTGTTAATATGGCATCATTCACCGCCAGATCTGATGCCGATTCACTTAAGCGCAAGATATCAGGCAAAGGGTATCTGTGTTACGTAACAACATTCAATAAGGACGGGACGACCTGGTATCGCGTCCGTGTAGGGTTCTACTCAAGCTATGATGAAGGCAAGAAATACGCCCGTATCTTATCCGAAAAGTTCTCGGCCCCTGATGCCTGGGTGACCAGACCCACTTCTGCAGAGCTAAGCAAGTACGCAAGATCACTTGACTTAACTAACCGATAATATTAAAATATTTAATTATGAGAAGTTCTACGAAAATGGAGAAGTACGTCTATATAGAGACATTTGGTTGTCAGATGAACGATGATGACTCCGAGAGAATGCTCTCGTTCCTGAAGGACGATAACTTCACATTATGCAGCACGCCTAATGAGGCAGATCTTATTCTGCTTAATACCTGTAGCGTGCGTGAGAAGGCAGAGCACAAGGTCTACTCAATGCTTGGAAGGTTCAGATCACTTAAGGAAGAAAACCCTGAACTCATTATCGGTGTTACCGGGTGCGTTGCTCAGCAGGCAGGTGAGCGTCTTATAGAGAGAGCTCCTTACCTTGATATGGTAATAGGAACTCACAACATACACAACTTGGTTAAGCTTCTCGGGAAGAAGGAGAAGGGCAAGAAGTTACGCATCGTTGCAACCGAGCTTAAAGAAGACATCACAAGGGAAGAGTATAGAGTGTCCATGCCGCTCGCATCAAAGGTTAAGGCAACGGTTAGTATCATGCGCGGCTGCGATAATTATTGTACTTACTGTATCGTTCCGTATGTTAGAGGCCCTGAGATGAGCAGAGCGGCTGAAGATATTATCGCTGAAGTTAAGGAGCTTACGAAGAGTGGTGTGACCGAGGTAACGCTGCTCGGACAAAATGTTAACTCATATAAGGGCGGGGTAGGTTTTACCGAGCTCTTAAAGCTGGTTTGTGGCGTAGGTGAATTAAAGCGCGTGCGGTTTGTTACATCACACCCAAAGGACCTATCAAGAGAGCTCATAGAGTTATTTAACACGGAACCCAAGCTTTGCCGTCAGATACATTTGCCTCTCCAATCAGGTTCCAATAGTGTCCTTCAGGCCATGAAAAGAGGTTATACCGTAGAGAGCTATATGGAAAAAGTACATGCGTTAAGATCACTGTATCCTTCGATATCACTTACAACGGATATTATCGTAGGCTTTCCCGGTGAGAGTGAGGAGGATTTCCGTATGACAATGGATGCGATCGAAGATGTCGGATATGATAACATATTCTCTTTTGTTTACTCACAAAGGCCCGGTACGGTAGCGGCAGAGCTTGAAGAGAGCTTGAGTGATAGCGAGAAGAAAGAAAGACTCTATGAACTTCAGAAGTTGCAGAAAGAGATAACCGCAAGCAAACAAAGCGCTCTTGTCGGAAAGATAGTTGAAGTACTTGTTGAGGGTGAGAGCAAAGCCAGTAAGCAGGAGCTTAGCGGCAGGACCGAATGTAATAAGGTTGTAAACTTTTCACTCGACGACACGGGAACATTTGATAAAGATAATATTGTCGGTTCGATAATTCAATTAAAGATAACCGATGCTTTTACGAACTCTCTACGGGGTGAGCTGGTATGGAAGGAAGCCAATGTTTGTTAAGATGAATGTAGCCGGTATAACGATAGACCCCTTCACCAATGCGCCTATTGTGATATTGAAAGATGAGAAAGAAAACAATACCCTTCCTATATGGATAGGTGTTATGGAAGCAAGCGCGATCGCGGCTGAGCTTGAAAAGATGGAGTTCTCAAGGCCTATGACGCATGACCTCATAGCTTCCGTTGTTAAAAACATGTCTCTTAAGGTCTTAAAGGTAGAGATAGTTGATATTAAGGATAACGTTTACTACGCAACGCTCCATGTGGACAACGGTGAGGAGATCAGGAAGATAGACTCAAGACCTAGCGACGCGATTGCTGTTGCCCTTAGGACGTCTGCTCCCATATTCGTTCATGAAGATGTGCTCAAGAACAGTAAGCATATTAAGTTTGACCAGGACGCCATTAAGAAAGGACTCAGTGAGGGTTCCAGCCTTGATGTTCTTGAAGAGCTTTCACCCGATGCCTTTGGCAAGTATAAGATGTAAACTAAAATAATTCAGGCAAGGTAAAAATGGATTTAAATTTAGATCAGGAAAGTATAGATAAACTTACCAAATTAGACGAGTCTAAGAAAAACTTCGAGAGCCGTTTCTATGACTCGGAGTTCATGGGTGAGTTCGGTAAGTTAGAGAACGCGAGGAGCGAGAGATACGGGCTTCACTACTCGGTTGTTGTCTTGACCGTGGAGTCGTTCCAGAACGGAAGTGTTACGCCGGAGAAGGAGGAGCTTATGAAGTTCTTGAAGCTTCTCATTACGACTATACTTACGGTTGTCAGGAACTGTGACGTAACCGGTATGTTAGAGAATAAGAAGGTTATGATCTTGCTTCCTCAAACCGACTACTTTGGCTCACTTATAACCATAAAAAAACTCACAAGAGCACTGGAACCTTTTACGACAAAAGGTGAACCATATGCCTCCATAATAGTTTCTCAGGCAACGTTTCCTAAGGATGCCTTCAATTTTAACGGTGCCGTTGGTATTGCCTCCAACCGTATAGGGAGCATGAAGGACTCGATCTGGGAAAAGCTTGATCTTAAGTCAAAGTTATTCTGGGAGATAGTCGCAAAACTTACTGAGGGGGGCATTGAGGGTAGTGCATACTCGACCTTTGATCTCGGGGATGGAGCTGATCTTGAGTACTCTTTTATAAACAGGCTCAATGAGGTAATTGTAGAAGAGGTAGCAAGGAGCCCTGAGAAGAGAGGTGTGCTATATATTGGTTCAAGAAAGATAACAGAAGACCTACCCTTCAAGAACCAGCTCAACATGCTCGGAAAGACAGGTACCAAAATATTTGTTGTGGGTGAGGGCAAGGAAACGAACGTGGAGTTCAAGAACGCCACATCCATCCCGATTGATGATCCGCGAGTTGCATCCGCGGACTTTACTCTGTATCTCTCTGAAGACGCCGCATATACGCTGCTATCTAAAGAGGCTTGGGGAAATAGTTTTCTATGTTTCCATTCATCTGATCCATTTCTTACAGAAGGGCTTATTACAAAATTTCAGCGTGACTATCATCTGCAGGAGCAGCTGTGATAACTAAGAGTGAAGATACGATACTTATCGCTTTATCCAACGATAAAGAGATAAACATCTTTAGGGATAAGGTCATTGATAAGGGCTTTAAACCTCTTACAACAAATGACGGCTCTAAAGCCATGGAGCTTGCTCTAAAGTATGTGCCGTCGCTTATAATTGTAGATATGTCACTGCCGACCATTGATGGTGAACGACTTTTTCAGATCCTTACGCATAATCCTAATGTATCGAATGTTCCATTTATGTTCGTCTCCGAAGTAGTAAGGGACGTAAAGGGGTTTCGTATAAACATTGATTCGTTTATCGCAAGGCCTTTTAAGTGGGACGAAGTTATGGAGAAGATAAAGGAGTCGATGCTTTACGGTGACACTGTTGGACAACGTCTACATAAGGATATTGAAGGTAGGCTCTCACAGATGGCTCTTGTGGATATTCTTCAGGTACTTCACTTTAATAAAAAAGAGGGTGAGCTGATCCTTTCCAATAATGACCAACACGGTATTGTTTTCATGAAAGATGGCCAGGTATATAATGCAATACTTGGAGAGGTGGAAAAAGAGAAAGCGTTGTACCGGCTTTTCACCTGGAAAGACGGTAAATTCGAGTTCATACCTCAGCGTGTTACAACTCCTCAGAAGATAGAATTGCCTACCGGAAATCTAATGATGGAAGGCATGCAACAGATAGACGAATTTGAGAGGGACAAGGACAAGTTTCCAAACAAGTCATCCATACTTCAACTCAAGGTAGACAGCACCTCAGTACCAAAGGGCCTGAAGCCGATAATTTATGAGGTCCTGTTCCTTATAGATTATTATCCTAAGGTGGAGAACCTGGTAGACCACTGTTCATTTACAGATTATGATGTGTACACAACAATTATCGACCTTGTGGGAAGGGGCGTTGTTGATGTAACCGAAGTATCGGAAGATATCGAGATGGCTGAGCTCCATACATTTATCTCTCCTTCGGATGCGATCAAGATCAAAGAGAAGGTTGTTAACCGATGGGATGATATGTTGACCTCCAACTATGCTAAAATATTTATCGTCTCTGTAAACCCGGAACTCGCTAACAAATTCATTCTTTCATGCAAAAGCATACCGGACTTCGTAATAGACAGTAAACTTATATCAGACAATAACTCAACCCGTAATCTTTTAGGTCAGATGGGTGTTCTTAAGCTCTACGGCGGTTTGGATATGGTCTTCTTCTCCTTGCCGACAGCAAGTGCGATGGGACCGCTTATAAACGCTCTCAGCTCTAACCTTGTTGGCTTAATACTTCTATGGGATGACACCAAACTTGAATGGGGTTCCGTTGTTGAGGGACTCGCTGTAACCAAAAATGAGATTCTTCATCATAGAAAAGTTCCGTTCCTTGGTGTTTACTGCGGAGAGAACGAACTAACTGATGAATTGAAGGAAAGTTATATAAAAACAATGGGGATTGAGGATAACCCCGAAACTTTAATGACATTTGACAACAAGAATGATGAATCAGTTCAGGACATTCTTAAAAAATTCTTCGATGAGCTTATAAAAGATAAAAATAAAGGTTCTGTAAAGGTTTGAAAAATGATTGACCTTCATACACATACACTGCTTTCTGACGGGGTTCTGGTCCCAAGTGAGCTCTGTACAAGAGCTATAGCTAGTGGATACAAAGTTATCGGAATCACTGACCATGTTGATGAATCGAATATTGAGCATGTTGTTCAGAGTATCCTTAAATTCACCGCTTCATTCGAATCGGATGCTTTAAAGGTTATTCCGGGTGTAGAGATAACGCACGTTTTCCCTAAACGCATTGGACGAGTTACCGAGATGGCAAGGGAGCTTGGTATAAAGCTTGTTGTGTGTCATGGAGAGACTATTGTTGAGCCTGTAGAGAAGGGAACGAACACCGCCGCAATTGAAGCTGGAGTTGATATACTTGCTCACCCCGGTCTTTTAAGTAAAGCTGACTCGATGGAAGCTCATAAGAAGGGTGTCTTCATGGAAGTAACCGCACGCAACGGCCACTCGCTGACCAACGGCCATGTAGTAAAAATGGCAAAAGAGTATGACTTGAAGATGGTCCTCAACACCGATGCCCATGCACCGAATGACCTTGTCTCGACCGAGTTTATGAATATGGTGGCTTATGGTGCTTCACTTACTGACTCGGATATCGATAAAATATCAAATGACACTGTTGAACTTATCTCAGGTTTATATGTATAAACAATTTAACTCAAATCTATCTACTTTGATACTTACCTTTGTCCTAAGTTTCATTGTTTTTATTATCTCTCCAGCATATGTTTCGGCCTCAGAATTATCAGTCCCGGAGAATGAGAGCAGTCAGCTTACGATAAAGAAACTTTATTCATCAGTTGTCGCTTTACCGGTATTCCATGTGGATAAAGTGAACAGTGAACTGATCTCTTATATTCCTCATAAGAAGAAATATATTGTTGCCAGAGATTTACGTATACAAGAAAACTTATGGAGAGTGAAGTTGAAAGGGCAGTTGGTTTATTCACCTGTAGCGGATGGAGAATATGTCTGCTATGTTCTTGACAACGCAGCCGCAGGTTGCTTGAGTAGGGCTGATGGCTCTACCGTTTGGAATAAAAATATAAGTACTCTTCCTGCATCAGCTCCTATCATAGCAGGTGACCAATTAATAGTGAGTGGCGCTAATAGTCGTATATATGCATTCGAGCTTGGTAGCGGTGAGTACATATGGTCCTACGGTTACAAATCACATCAAAACGTTATTGAACGTGATGGCTTAGCGCCTTTCTATTTCGATAATGCGGTATGTAACATCTTTGACAAAGATATGCTGGTCTGCCTTGACCTGCACTCTGGCAGTGAGCTATGGAGAGCTGAGGTAGGCAGTAAGTATAATAAGGACACGGCGTTCATACCAGAGGTTGTTATAGATAATTACAGAGAAGAAATAATTTTAACAAGTCAAGAGGGTAGTGTTGTTTCATACTCTATGAAGGATGGTCAGGTTAAGTGGACACTTAAGCTGCTCAAGGCTATCGCGCTTGACATTAGAGAGGACCGTCTTGCGATACTTTCAGATAAAAACATTGTTTACTATGATCTGTTGAACAAAAAAGAGCTCTGGCATATTCTGGATATTGAGGGACATAATACTAATATAGCTATTATTGACAAAGCTGTTATTGTTTTTACTACCGTCGATTACCTACCACTTAATATCGAGCGATTCAGAAAATCTGTTTCTAATGTTTCTTCTTACGATATAGCGAATGGTAAAGAGATAATATCCATGAACACAAAGCACCTTATCTTATCTTCAATATTTACTACTGAAAATGACCTTTATTTTTTGGGAAGTAAGGGAAAATTTCTGCGACTTAATTTTGAGTAAGTGAAAAATCCTCTAAATATCGCCTTTGTCTGGCATATGCACCAGCCAAACTATAAGGATCCCTCGACAGGACAATATCTTTTGCCCTGGGTTTTACTGCACGCTACCAAAGATTATCTTGATATGGCAACGATCCTTGATGACTTTCCTGATATAAAGCAAACCTTTAACCTTACTCCTGTTCTTCTTGAACAGATAATAGAATATAGTAGCGGTGAGGTTGATGATAAATTCAGAAGTGTTTCTATAAAACCT
>DAOVXI010000207.1 GCA_030636245.1 Deltaproteobacteria bacterium | reverse complement strand
GTGTACGATGGCCCTGAGGCTGTTTGGTTTCCCGACATAACGCCTGCCGAGAAGCTGCTTCTCGATCACCGCGTCAAAGAGTCTGAACTCTACGGTAAGTGTTTTTTCAGTTAGACGAAGCTCTGATTTTATGATGATATCCGCGCCGATCGCTCGCCACTGGGAAAAATCGGTTGTGTGCACCGTTATGCCGCTTTGAGTCGGGTCTTCAAGGTGGGCGTTTTTGTTTATTACTTCAAAGATACCCGAGAAGGTCAGGTCACTGAGTATTATCTCTCTTGCTTCAGCCGCGGCATCGCTCTCGGCCTCACTCGGTGTGGTCGTGTCCTTTATCCTGATCTCTTCAATGGCGATAGGCAGCCGCATGCCGCCCGGTGAGTCTATATCAATGTAGACCTTTGCATAGGAAGGGTCCACGAATATCAGGATCGCAACTGAAAGGAGTATGTAAGTTATAAGGTGTTTTTTCATTTGCAGTTCGGGCAGAATCTTACCCCTATCTCATGGTCGTTTGTTCCCAGCTCTGCCGGCAGCGGGGGGAAGGGTGCGGCTTTTTTTATCGCCTTTAGCCCTGATTCATCAAAAAGCGAGTTCCCCGAGCCCTCTTCCTTCCATACCCTTAGAAGCTCTCCGTCAGGTGCGATCACTAGTGAGTATATAGCAAAAAGATCTCCCGGGTCAGAGGGGTAGACCCAGCTGTGTCTTATCTGTTCTTGAAGTTGAGAGTAGTATGCTTTGAATTTAAGTTCAAATATCTCTCTTGATACCTTTGCCGTGGCGACGGAGTATTTTTCCGCATCGGCGGATCTTTTTATATCCTCGCTTATGCGCTCAACCTCGCTCTGTCTCTCATCCACATCCTTCTGAAGTTTGCTTAGACTCTCTTCGATGCTACCTTCATCCAGGACATCTTTCTCAAGACTGCTCAGGGCCTGAGTGAGCGCGGCCTCTGCTTTTGCCTCAGCGCTTACCTTGACGGTCTCTTTCTTTGTGATTTTTTTCTTCTCGGTTGTTTTTTTAGTTACCGCTTTCTTCTTTGTCTTTTTCTTGACCGGGGTAGCGGTTTGTTTCTTTTTACTCTGCTTCTTAGCCGGCGCTACCAGCTCAACCGTAAGGGTGGGAGTTATAAAGACTCTCTCTTTTGTGATAGCGCCGATAATGATGGCAATGAGAAATAATGCCAAATGCAGGGCGGCAGAGAAGCCTATCATTCTCTTGTAGCCCTCTTTGTTTATCTCGGGCCCGAGGATGCCTCGATAATGAGTCCTGCTGGTCAATATCTATACCCCGTCGTTACCTGGATGAGCCCGGCTCAGTTACCATGCCTATCTTGTTTATCCCGGCCTTTTTTATCTCTCCCATGGTTTTTGCGACAATGCCGTAAGAGACCCTTTTGTCGGCCTTAAGGAGAAGGGACTTATCACTGCGTTTCTCAAAGACAGCTCTCAACTTGCCTCCAAGCTTTGCGAGCTCTACCTCTGTCTTATTTATGAAGATCAAACCTTTGGAGTTTATGGAGACAACTATAGGTTCTTCCTGTGTCTGGATGCTTTGAGCTTCTACCTCGGGAACGCTTACGTCTATGCCTGTTTGCATCATAGGGGCCGTGACCATGAAGATGATCAGAAGCACAAGGATGACATCCACAAAAGGCGTTACATTTATCTGGGATAAAAGTCGTTTACTTGCCATTGTTATTATTAATCATTAATTTTGATCCCACTGCCAATGTTCTCTTTTTCCACTATTCCAAGAAGGTCCAGCGTGAAGTTATCCATCTCCGCGCAGATCCCATCTATCTTCGTTATAAGGTGGTTATATCCAACAACCGCCGGTATGGCTGCGAAAAGCCCCATTGCTGTAGCGATAAGGGCCTCGGATATGCCCGGGGCAACAACCGCAAGATTGGCCGCGCCCTTAACACCGATAGATCTGAATGCGTTCATTATGCCCCATACGGTTCCGAAAAGACCAATGAAGGGAGCGGTGCTGCCTGTTGTGGCAAGAAAAGGAGTAAACCTCTCCATGGCAGACTTTTCAACGGAAGTTGATTTCATTAGTATTCTTTTGAAGCGCTCAGTGCCGGACTTTAACGCGTTGGGCGTTGCCGTAGCCTCGTTATAGAAGTTCTTGAACATTCTCGCAAGAGGGGTGTTCTTATAGTTCTTGCAGATGGAAGATGTCTTAGACAGGCTTTTGAGCTCCCAGAAGGCGTCATAAAATCGCTCTGTTTCCTTTGCTATCTTCTTAAGAAGGAGCATCTTGTATATTATCGTTGCCCAGGTAAGCACGCTCATCAGGAAAAGGATAAGCAGAACGAACTTAACCATGGTACCGGCACCCCATATCATGTGCCATAGTCCTGTGCCGGAAGTAACTGTTATCGGATCCAATTTAGGTGATTTCTCCTTTGTTTTGTTTGGGCCGGTTATGTTGTAGGCCTTAAGTTACTCAATAAATAATAAAGTAACATTTTTGAAAGT
>DAOVXI010000123.1 GCA_030636245.1 Deltaproteobacteria bacterium | reverse complement strand
GTGCGTCGAACTGTGTTGGTGTAGGGAACGGTACAGACGCATTGTTTGTTACATTAAAGGCTCTCGGCATAGGGGCAGGTGATGAGGTGATAGTTCCTGCCTATACTTTTGTGGCCACTTCTGAAGCCGTTACCATGAGTGGTGCAAAGGTTGTGTTCGCGGACTGTAAAGATGATACCTTTAATATAGACACTCAGGATATTGAGAAAAAGATAACCAAGAAGACTAAGGCTATAATACCTGTCCACTTATACGGAATGCCGGCGGATATGGTTAATATAAATGAGGTAGCTAAGAAAAATAATTTAAAAGTAATTGAGGATGCTGCCCAGGCTCATGGTGCCTGTCTTAACGGAGTAAGGACCGGCGCTATGAGTGATGCAGCTTGCTTCAGCTTCTATCCGGGGAAAAACCTTGGCGCATACGGTGATGGCGGTGCGGTTGTTACAAGTGACGATGCTTTAGCTAAAAAGATCCGTATGTTTTCAAACCATGGTAGGAAGGATAAGTACAGCCATGAGTTCGAGGGGGTGAACAGCCGCCTTGACGCACTTCAGGCCGCCGTGTTGAATGTAAAGCTACCTCACCTTAACGACTGGACAAAGAGAAGAAGAGAGGTTGCCGCACGTTACTCCGAGGCGTTTGGTGACCTTGTAACGAAACAGTATATTCCGGATGGAGTAGATCACGCATACCATCTGTATGTGATCAGGGTTAAGGAGAGAGAAGGAATAATTAACCACTTAGAAGATAAAGGCATCTCAACAGGCATGCATTACCCGATACCGTTGCCTTTTCTTTTAGCATACGCGTACATGGGGCATAAAGAAGAGGATTTTCCTGTTGCACATAAATTAAGCCAAGAGATCATGAGCCTTCCCATATGCGGAAGTATAATAGATAATGAGGTCGATTACGTGATAAGCAACTTTGTTGACGCACTTAAGAAGTATACTTAAAGGAGTTAGTGATATGTCTGATAACAAATTAAATTTTGCTCTTATCGGTTGTGGCCGCATCGCGGTAAAACACTCACAGCTTCTCCATGAAATGGATGATGTTACGTTAAAAGCAGTGTGTGACTCCAAGAAGGAAAGAGCAGAGGAGTACGGAAAAAAGTATGGTTGTAATTATTACACGGATTATAAGGAGATGCTTCAAAAAGAAAAGCTTGATGCTGTAAATGTTCTTACCCCGAGTGGCTCGCACGCAGAGATAGGTATTGATGTCGCGAATGCGGGCGTGAACGTAATCGTTGAAAAACCAATGGCCCTCAGGCTCGAAGACGCGGAAGCGCTCACCGAGGCGTGCTCAAAGAACGAAGTAGAGCTATTCGTTGTAAAACAGAATCGTTATAACACTCCTGTTAAGAAACTAAAGGATGCCGTTGATTCAGGCAGGTTCGGTAAACTTGTCCTTGGTACTGTCAGGGTAAGATGGTGCAGAAAACAAGAGTACTATGACCAGGATCCGTGGAGAGGTACATGGGCACAGGACGGAGGGGTGCTCACAAATCAGGCGAGCCACCACATTGACTTGCTACAATGGCTTATGGGGCCCGTGGAGAGCGTTATGGCAAAGACAGCAACAATGCTAACCAATATCGAAACAGAGGATACGGGGGTAGCTATATTAAAGTTCAAGAACGGAGCACTCGGTTTAATTGAAGCAACAACTTGCACAAGGCCAAAGGACCTCGAGGGCTCTGTTAGTATCCTCGGAGAAAAAGGCTCGGTTGAGATAGGTGGCTTTGCGGTAAACCAGATGAAGGTATGGCAATTCGTAACTAGTGAAGCGGGTGATGAAGAGGTGCTTCAGAAGTATGCTCAGAACCCTCCTGATGTTTACGGTTTCGGTCATTATGAGTTCCTTAAGAAGGTTGTGGAGTGTATACAAAATAATAAACATTCTGTAATAGACGGACTTGAAGGCATGAAGTCGCTTGAGCTTATAAATGCTATATATGAATCGGTTGAGACAGGCAAGGAAGTGTTCCTTAAGTTTAAGCCGGTACATTGTAAGCTTGGTATGAAAAATGATTAGTAGAACCGCAATAATCCATGAGAACGTAACGCTTGGTAAGAACTGCATTGTCGAGGACTTTGTGATAATTGGCGCTATTCCAAAGGGTAAGTCTGCCGGAGAGCTAAAGACAGTAATAGGCGACAATGCTGTCATAAGATCCCACACGGTCATATATGCAGGGAACACTATAGGCTCTAATTTTCAAACAGGGAACAAGGTCAACATCCGCGAAAGTAACGAGATACGGGATAATGTAAGTATAGGAACATTGAGTGTTATTGAGCATCATATAAAAATACTGGATGATGTCAGGATACACTCTCAGGCCTTTATACCTGAGTACAGCAAGCTCATGAAGGGTTCGTGGATAGGTCCTAATGTAGTATTAACTAATGCAAGGTATCCTAATAGAGCAGACACAAAAGAAAAGTTAGAGGGACCAACCATAGAAGAGAACGCTGTGGTTGGCGCTAACTCAACTATACTGCCGGGGGTATTGGTCGGCGAAGGTGCTATAGTAGGTGCCGGTGCGGTAGTAACCGAAGACGTACCAAACTTTACAACCGTAGTCGGGAACCCTGCAAGAAAGTTAACAAAAGGCCCATAAGATGAAAACGTTCTTTATCTGTGGCACAGGCCGCTCCGGTACGACCATACTTAGAAATATATTTTCCTAATTACATAATCTATTGTATTCTCCTTTCAATTTTGTTATAATTACTTGAATTTAATGATGAATTTCAACTATCCCATACATGGCCGCTTTTTAATGAGCCCAAGAAAAAGCACCAACAACGAGGGCGGCTTTACCCTTATCGAGATAATGGTCGTTGTCGTTATTCTCGGCATACTTGCTGCTGTAATAGCTCCAAGGTTCATGGGAAGGGCTGATGATGCCAGGGTAACTGAGGTTAAGCTTCAGATAAAGAACTTTGAGACAGGGCTTAAGATGTATAAGCTCGATAACGCAAGGTACCCGACAACCGAGCAGGGCATGGAGGCACTGATCACAAAACCATCTATTGCGCCGATGCCGGCAAAGTATCGTGACGGCGGTTACCTTGAAGGCAGTAAGATTCCAAAAGACCCATGGCATAACACTTATCTTTACTTTTCACCCGGAACACACGGTGATTATGACATAGTAAGCTATGGTGCTGACGGTGTCAGGGGCGGAGAAAAGTACGACGCTGACATTGAAAGCTGGAACATCAATTAAAGTTAAGACCCTACTATTATGAACCGCATAGGCTGGAGCATACGGCCAAGAAAGTTTTACGGCCCCAACCACAAGGCGCAAACCGCGTCATCCGCAGGCTTTACCCTCATAGAGCTGATACTCGTCGTAACACTTATCGGACTTATGGCGACACTTGTTGTCCCAAAGATACCTTTTACGGATAACTACGCACTAAAGACCGATACAAGGCGCTTAAGCTCGCTCATTCATCTCCTTGATGAAGTATCCACAACAACAAAACAATATATTAGCGTTAGCATTGAAGCAGGTGCGCGTGAGGTTAAGATAAGTAGCTCAAAGGACGGCTTTGAGTTCAAGGAGGCGACCGGGGACAGGATACCAGCCGAATTCAAACTTTCATCAAAGGCTGCCTTTGCCGCAATTCGAAGCTCCGGGCTCGGTACCGTGACCGATGGCGAGGTGACATTAATTTTCAATCCGCTCGTTGGGGCTGAGCCCTTTGGCATTTTAATAGAGCGAGGCACTATGAGAACACTCGTAAGTTATAACCCATACTCGGGAAGGGTGGAGACAGATGACTCACCATCCATATGAGAAGGGCTTCACTCTCCTTGAGGTAATGATAGCTCTGGCTATACTCGCCGGAGTGGTAGTTACCATCGTGGGTTCACTCAACTATAATTTGAGCGTGGTTGAGGATAACCGTAATACAACTATCGCTACGATGCTTGCTCGCGAGCAGATCGAGGAGATAAGGCTAAGCCGGCAGACAAAGAACATCAAGGGCGAGTTCAAGAAAGGTTTTGATGACTTCAGTTGGGAGTATGCCAGGCTTGATACAGTCTATCCCGGAATAGTAAGAGGCACCATGACGGTAAGTTGGGAGCGTGGCAGGAGCATAACCTTGGGTGTTTATGAAAAGCAGTAACACATTTTATAGAGGCAGCGGCGGCTTTACCTTAGTTGAGGTGCTCTTGGCCTCGGCCATACTCACGATCGTCATAGTCGCTCTTTATGGCACGTTATTTCCTGTTATGAAAGCTCAGGAGGTTGTGGATAAAGAAGTTGAAGCCTTAAGGGAGATACGCCGTTTTTCGGATCTATTTTCGATAGAAGTACGAAGCGCCTTTTATAAGAAGAAAAGCGAGGTTACTTCCCTTATAGGCGGGGACACAGGGGGCGGTGCAAGAGCGCTCCCGAGCCTTAGCTTTACTACATTCACTTTTCCTGTGATAAGGGGTGATAGGCCGACAAGCGATCTTAAACTCATACAATATTTTACCGAGTATGACACGGAAGGTAAGCTGGTATTTTATAAAGAGGTAACCGATCCGTACTTTATCGGCTCAGGGGTCAGTAGCTCGCAATATATTCGCTCAGAGGTTATACGCGGAGTAAAGGAGATATCATTTGAGTTCTTTAACGGCGATAAATGGGCCGCGGCATGGACGACAGAGCTTGAAGAGAAATTACCCGAGGCTGTACGCGCGATAGTTACAATAGAAAGCGGAGGGGTAGAGAGGCCTTTTACTGTTACAGCCTCTCCTGTCATAAGGGGCTAAGTTGAAGGACAAAAGACAAAACATAATTAAGAATGAGCAAGGCGTTGCACTGATACTAACCCTCATGGTAACGGCGTTGCTTGTAGCGGTCATAACAGAGGTTATATACACGGTGCATCTAAACACTACGACCACAGAGCTTCATAAAGGATCTCAGGAAGCAAGCCTTGGGGCCGAGGGCGGGGTGGAGTTGGCCCTGACATTTCTCACTGAAGAAACGACGAGGAACGGCTATACGGCTTTCCAGAGCGAGGAGGCCTCACATATGGTCATCCCGGACGCTTCCGGGGTGCTTATCCTGGATGCTGAGGACGAGCAGGGCAAGGTTCCGATAAATAACATTGTGGGCCCAAATGGGGTGAAAAATGAGTGGTATTATGATATCTATATAAGGTTACTGGAAAACCTGGATCTTGACGAGAGCCTGGCCGAAACACTGGCAGACTGGATCGATACTAACGAATTCAGCAGGCTTGGTGGAGCTGAAAGCGCGGAT
>DAOVXI010000021.1 GCA_030636245.1 Deltaproteobacteria bacterium | reverse complement strand
TTTGCACCCACGACCGCGATTACAACCGCGCCTTCGCTTCCTGCGATACCGCCGGAGGCAACGTCGGTTGCAACAACATCGTCCTCCCAAAAAAGTATCTCTATGGCCTGTATCTCTGTAACGACCTTTGCACCGACAATTGGGATCATTCCGACCGGTAGCCCCATTGCCTTTGTGAACTTTCCTTGACCGCAAGCAGCGGCAGCCTGTGCGACAGATGGTACTAATTTTTCAAGACCTACCGGTATAATAAGGTTACTGCCTCTAGCCTGAAGTATTCCGATCGCTGTACCGATCGTTCCTCCAACAGGGCTTGCCACAAGCACTCCCGCGTTACCGTCCAGATCAACCGCATTAGCCCCTTTTATATAGACATCATCCGATGTAAAATCTCTCAGAACATCATCTAAATGTATGTTGCTCTCCTCGCCGTCTATCAATATGACCGGGGGCAACCGTCTTTCTTCTTCATTAGCTCCAAGTTCACCGAAGGCTGTCCTTCCGGCAGCAAACCAATATCTATCCAGCGGCCTACGGATGAGTTCTTCAGCAATAAAAGCGTTGGTCGTACCACCTATAACAACTACACGACCATTTTTTAATGATGCACTGAGCTCAGGCATAGCAATAACAGCTTTTGATATCAACCTCTTTGATTCCGATGGTGTCAAAACTACTATGGCTGCATTTTCCTCATCTGTTGTATGATAAAACATTCAATCCTCCAATTCCTTACGGCTATCCACCCGTAGATAAACTTAAAACATCTCCTACCCCTTTAAGAGAAAATTCCAGCATGATCAAAGTCTCGTTTGAACGTTCTTCAACCACTAGATTAACTCCATAACATTGATGTTTATATGATAAACCTACAGCTCTCTTCATCACATCCACATCATCGCCGCCTATCAGAAGACTTTCTTCATAAATAACATTAAGCTTTGGAGTCAACACAAACGACACTTTTCCCTCTAAGTGCTCTCTCAAGTCACGTTTAAATCCGTAATTTAAGTTTAAAGAATCACCGCGACCTGTATTAACTACGATCCCTGCACTAGTAGTATCTACGCCTCTTTCATAATGATTATAATCAGCTTTGAAGTTTACGGAGACCCTTCTTGGGTAAAGAAACTTTAACTCGAGTTGCATGTTCTCAAGAGGTCTGTCTTCGTCGGGGTCTACCATCCTTATACCTTGAGCTTCCCTTATATCATAACCTTGAGATAAATTGAGGTTAACCAGGTCGAAACTAGACCCATTATTACTATGAGCAACTATTGTTGTTTGTATCTCTAGACCGACCCTGTTACGAGGCCCCAGCATGTCTACCGTGTCCAGCGAAGGCAGGTCAACCTGATCAACATATGGAACATAATTATAACTTAGTATCGGTCTTATGATATGTTCTGCATACTTTACGTCTAAGAATTTTAGGTTAAAAAGCTTACTGAAAATAGCTGAGAGATCCACTCCTGTTTTATACATTGCTCTCGTATAATAGGTTTCAGGCATTCCTTCATCAACTCTATACGCCGTCAGGACCGGTGTATAGAACGGTGTAACGTCAATTAAACCAAGAATTCTCTTTGTTCCTTTTATTGTAGGCTCAAACTCTGCCCGGTAAAGCCTGAGACCGTCCAGGCTCTCAAATCTTGTAACATTAGAGTATGTTGATATATATAACGGTACCCATGGGATCTTTTTGTCATAAGTTCTGAACATGAACTCGGGCACCTTATCATAGACACCGCCGTCGTCCTCCAGAAGAAGGTTATCAAAGTGAGCTGCCTGTAGGGCGAAGCTGTACCAACTTGAGGCACCGGATAGAGAGATAGTACTCTCCAAGCTCTCGACAGCCCTCACTCTCGAGCTCTCACTAAAGTCAATAAGGTATTCATCATCACTTACCAGGTGGATATCTGCCTTTAACTTTAAATTACCGCGCAAGGCAGAGGTATGATTAAACTTCAATTCCCATCTATCATCCTTGGCACTGAGAGGTCTTGACGTATTGTAGATCTCATCTCTGTATTTTATAACTCTCTCTATGTCATTTTCTTTATAGAAATAATAATACATCTCAGTATAGGAATCCTTGGAAGTATAGAACCTGGCTTCAACTCCCCCGCCACTACCTCGGCTTGATTCTATATCATAATAAAAAGTCGCATCTGCACTTGGGGAGATAGCCCAGAAGAAAGAATTAGCAAACCTTGTCCCTCTTAATTCTGAAAAACCTAAACCGGGGAACAAGAAGCCCGTATGACGTTTACCTTTTATGGGAACAGAAAAATATGGTGTATAAAGGACAGGTACATCTTTTATATATAAATAAGTGTGCCATGAGGTGAATTTATCAGCTATGGTCAACTGGGCCGATCTTGTGTAGAACCTCCATGGCGGTGATTTCTTAGGTTTCGTATTGTCTTTATCAAACTCACATTCACAGGTTGTAATAGATGTTTTCTTAGCCTTAAAGTTTACAGCATCAACCTTCTGAATGACCTCTCCCCACAGATAGACACCTTCCTCTACATAATAAAATCTTGCCTTGAAGGCTATCGCCGTATTCAGGTTCATATCGATAGCCAGGCTTTCTGCGTATAGCAGGTCACCGAATCTATCTCTTAGCTCAACAGACCCCTCGGCGGTAACTATGCCGGAGTTTATATCAAAAACTACTCTATCGGCTTTAAGTACTGACATAAGCTGTGTGACAATAACATCCCCGCTTGCGTAGTATGTGTTCCCAGCTGCATCGTAAGAGACAGCATCACCAATAACCTCAACGGGGATATCTTTCCTGAAGTACTCAAGCCCATTAAGATCCTCTATGGCCAACAAAGGAGCGGGAACAAGCAGGCACAGCAACATGACCGCAATGAAATGTGTATGAATTTTAAGTAATTTCATATGTAAGAGCTATCCTTATAGATATAACCTTATAACGTGTTAATTTATCACAGAAACTACGAACAGACAAGCGCGGAGAGAAGTCCACATCACGGATTTAGTAGCAATTTTCTCGCCTCTGATACGGTAAAGAAAGATCCGGCTACACATACTGTTCCGCCGACCCCTTCCTTCTCCATCGCAAGCTTTAGAGCACTCTTAACACCTCCACCTGCAACCGCTCTGACACCAAGCTTCCTGGAGATACTAATTATATCTTCTTCCTTTGCAGCGCGGTCAACAGAAGGGACAGCACTGATCAACGTCTCCATAACAGGCCCTAGAGCCTTAACTATACCCTTTATGTCTTTGTCCTCCATAACACCAAGCACAAAGGTTATCTTTTTTCCTTTAGCAAAGACCTTAACTGTCTCTCTTAATGCCGTCGCACCGGTTACGTTATGAGCTGAATCAATTATAACGGTAGGTTTTAATTTAAAGACCTCAAACCTTCCGGGCCAACTTACTTTTTTAACTCCCTCTCTTATACCTTCTACATTTACTTCAAAACCCATATCAGAAAGTAACTCAATAACCTTTAAAGCGCAGCCGATATTCCCGGCCTGATGCGCACCGATGAGCGGTGAGTTGAGTCTCTTAATATCCAACATTGACCCCTTATATTCAAAACAACCCAAGGTGGAATTTGAGAGACCACAATAAAAATCCTTATCCAGAACATACAGCTCTGAAGATACTTCTCTCGCAATATCTTTTATAACCTTACCGGCTATACCTCCGGTAACAGCCGTTACGACCGGTGAACCCTTTATTATGCCGGCCTTTTCTCTCGCAATATCCCTTATACTTGTGCCGAGAAACTTCATGTGATCCTTGCCAATGTGTGTTATCACCGAGATATCGGGGTCGATAACATTAGTTGAGTCAAGGCGACCACCCATTCCAACCTCAACTACCGCGATATCAACATCATTGTCACTGAAGTATTTAAGTGCCATAGCAGTAGTGAACTCAAAGTAAGTAGGCTTTAGCGCGGCTGAACGTACTTTCTTTCGTACCGTCGAGATCAGCGGGTTCAGTTGCTTTGTCCCTATATCCTTTCCGTTAATACGAATTCTTTCATTAAATTTATTCAGATGAGGAGACGTAAAGAGTCCTGTTTTGTAACCGTTAGAGGTTAGAATAGAAGATAGAACCGCAGAGGTAGAGCCCTTACCGTTCGTACCGGCGACAAGCACTACTGGGTAGTCTTTTTGTGGTGAATTAAGTTTTGAAAGAAGTTTTTTTGTTCTGGAGAGCCCCGGCTTTATACCAAACCTGACCAGGGTATCAAGGTAATCTAATGATACGGGTATGTTAGACATTAATTAAATAACTTAGCCTCTATCCGTACATCATGGATATCAGGTTAGCAAGCGTTGTCTTCATGTTTTTTCTGTCAACGATCATATCTACCATGCCGTGTTCCAGCAGAAACTCCGAGCGCTGGAATCCCTCCGGGAGTTTTTGGCGTATGGTCTGCTCTATCACCCTCGGTCCGGCAAATCCAACAAGAGCCTTTGGCTCAGCGATTATAATATCACCCAGCATTGAGAAGCTGGCCGTAACTCCACCTGTGGTTGGATCGGTTAAAACAGATATATATGGTATGCCCGCTTCTTTAAGACGTTGAATGGCTGCGGAGGTTTTTGCCATCTGCATAAGTGACATGATCCCCTCCTGCATCCTGGCGCCGCCTGAGGATGAAAAAACAAGCGCCGGACATCGTTCACCAAGAGCGCGCTCGAAGGTACGGGTCACTTTTTCACCAACGACCGACCCCATGCTGCCACCCATGAAACTAAAGTCAAAGAAAGCCACCATAACGCGGTTTCCCTCAATACAACCTTCTCCGGAGATCACCGCATCCTTTGTATCCCTTATTTTCCACGCGTCACGGAGTCTATCCTTATAACGCTTAGTATCTTTAAATTCCAGAAAGTCTATGGACTCAAGGTCGGCATCAAGGTCCTTGAAGGTTCCACTGTCTATTATACTATCGATACGTGATTTTATATTTATTCGGAAATGATAATTACACTTAGGGCAGACATCAAGGTTTCTTTCGATCTCTTTCTTATAAACGATCTCTCCACAATTATTACACTTCATCCATAGCCCCTGAGGAACTTTTACGCTCTTATCAGTACCCTTAGTTCCAATATCTTTTTTAAATTTACTAAACCAACTCATCTCATTATACCTTTATTTATTAATGGCTGCCGCCAAGACCGACCAGCTCCACTATTGAATTCATCGAACTATATTCACGTATTATACCCTTTTTATAAGCTTTAATAAAGGCTTTAACAACTTCACCATCGAACTGAGTTCCGGAGCAATCCCTCAGCTCCTTAATTGCAACTTTTTCGCTCAGACTTTTCCTATAAGGCCTTGTAGTCGTCATAGCATCATATGTATCGGCAACAGCAATTATCCTTGCCATGAGCGGTATCTTATTTTTCTTAAGTTTCTTCGGGTAGCCCTTACCATCAACCCTCTCATGATGATAGTATATCCCTGGAACTATCCTGGAAAGCTTAGGCACATATTCAATTATATCAGCGCCTATGCGAGGATGATCACTCATGCTCTTAAACTCCTCGTCATTCAATCTGCCGTTCTTTCTAAGGATCGCGTCATCGATACCGATTTTCCCGATATCATGCAGAATAGCAGCAAGTTTAAGGTCATCTATTGCTTCCGTGTCAAGCGCCATCTCAATGCCAATGGCAAGACTGAATGCAAGCACCCTCTTTGTATGCCCACCGGTATATGGGTCACGTTTTTCTATAGCCTCAGCAAGTGATTCACTCGTTGCATAGAATGCTTCTCTGAGCTCACTATATAGTCTGGCATTATCAAGGGCAATGGCGACCTGATTCGAAAAAAGCGTCAGAAGGCTTGCATCCTCATCATTGAAGTTTCCCTCGCTCTTATTAATAGCCTGTAAAACCCCTATGACCTTGCCCTTGAGCATCACCGGCACACATACAAGGTTGCGTGTATTAAACTTGCTTTTTTTGTCCATCTTGGACTGAAAACGCTTATCCGATCGTGCGTCATTGATAACAAGAGGCTTGGCATATTTAGCCACCCAACCGGCTATACCCTCACCGACCTTTAACCTGAGCTCTTTCACCATCTCGCCTTTAACACCAAGCGCGACCTCGAAAAAAAGCTCCTTCTTCTCGTCATCAACCATTAAAAGAGAGCCGACATTTGCATTAACAAGTTTTGTTATCGCTTCAATGGCCCTTGTTCTTACGACTTTTTCATCCAATGTAGAGGCAAGAAGGGCACCAACCTCTTGAAGGACTTTATCCTGATGCAGACGTTTATTAAGCTCGAGAAAAAGCCCACGGCGTTCCAGGATTATAGAGAGATGCTGGGTAATAGAACTTAAACACTTAAGGTCATTCTTTGTAAAACACTCACCACCCTCTTTATTTATAAGAGCAAGTACCGCAACGACCTCCGTACCTTCCTTGATCGGTGCTACTATCATGTTCTTCCCCTTATAAGCGCCCTTTCTCCCAAGCCATGCTTTCTCACTCTTGAGATCATCACTTACATAAGGCTTACATCTCTTCACGACCATGCCGGCAATGCCCTTACTTACGGGGATCCTCTTGCCCTGAAGTTTCTTAGCGCCGGGACCTCTAACGACTTCGAAGATAAGCTCCTTGCTCTCCTTATCGACAAGATAAAGAGTCCCGCTATCGGTATCAAGCGCCTTGAGCGCAAACTTAACCATATCGGTCAAGACAGTTGATATCGAGAGTTTACCGTCAATAATATTCCCCAGCTCACGGTAAATACCAACCTCAACTTCTCTGTGCCTGAGCGAATCCTTAAGCCGTGATATCTCTTTATCTTTGGCGGCTAGTTTCTTGGCAGCTGCATCCAACTCCTTGCTCGATGTAGATTTCTTAAGCATATAAATTTCTCAAGCTGCGTTTGTGCCCTTTTTTAAAGAACGCACGAAGGTACCTACCTTAGATGTAATTGAAGTTTTTGTTTTGCGTGCTGTGTCGATAGTATTAATTATGGCGGAACCGACAACTACGGCATCGGCATGACGTGCAACATCTCTTGCATTAGCGGCGTTTGAGATACCAAAACCAACAGCAAGCGGAAGTTTGATCTGCTTCTTAATATTTCTTATTGAGGCTTCTACTCCGCGCGGAAGGCCAACCCTGGCTCCTGTTACACCTGTCAGGCTCACATAATAAATAAAGCCGGATGCGAGTTTATTTATCATTCGTATCCTTGACTTGTCACTTGTCGGGGTAAGCAGATATATAAGGTCCAAGCCGTGACCATTAAGCTCACCTTTAAGGTCTAAGGACTCTTCAGGAGGAAGGTCCACTATCAGCACGCCGTCCGCTCCCGCCTTCTTGGCGTCACGTGCGAACTTTTTGAGTCCGTATGAAAAAACAGGGTTATAGTATCCAAAAAGTACTATAGGCACCTCTGTCTTCTTTCTCAGGTTGGCTATGAGCTTAAGAACACTTGCAACATTTACATGTTTCTTGAGCGCTCTCTCACTGGAGGCCTGTATCGTCGGACCGTCAGCCATGGGATCCGAGAACGGTATGCCAAGCTCAATTATATCAGCCCCGCTCTTACTCAGCTCAAGCACTATTTTCTCAGTCTCTTTTATGGATGGATCGCCTGCCGTAACAAAAGTAATAAGCCCCTTCTTGCCTCTTCGCTTAAGGTCATCAAAGGTATCCTTTAATCTATTTCCTGCGCTCTGTTTATTCATATGCTATGACCAAGCCTCCTTGATACGGTCTGAAGGTCTTTGTCCCCACGACCGGAAAGATTTACTATTATTGTCTTGCCACGACCGAGTTTCTTTGCGGCTTTGATACCGTAAGCGACGGTATGGGAACTTTCAAGAGCAGGGATAATGCCTTCGCACTCACTTAGGATCTCAAAAGATCTCAATGCCTCATCATCACGAATTGAAGTATACTGTACCCTTCCGGTGTCCTTCAGATATGAATGCTCCGGACCAACACCGGGATAGTCAAGGCCCGCGCTTATTGAGTGAGTATGAAGGACCTGACCATCCTTATCCTGCAGGAGATAACTCTTTGAGCCGTGAAGGATACCTACCCTGCCACCGCAGATGCTTGCGGCATGTTTTCCTGTTTTTATTCCAAGCCCTGCAGCCTCTACACCTACCATCTTAACTTTCTTGTCATTCAGGAATGGATAAAAGAGTCCCATCGCGTTGGAGCCTCCTCCCACACAGGCTATAAGCATATCAGGCAATTTTCCTGTCAGACGCTTTATCTGGGCCCTTGCTTCTTTTCCTATGATTGCCTGAAAATCTCGCACGATCATCGGATAAGGGTGAGGCCCCGCAACACTTCCTATAATATAGAAAGTATTATAAACATTTGTGACCCAGTCCCTTATGGCTTCATTCATTGCGTCCTTAAGGGTCTTACTGCCGCTGCTGACGCTATTGACCTTGGCTCCGAGCAGCTTCATCCTGAAAACATTTGGTGCCTGACGCTCAATATCCTCTTCACCCATATATATCTCACACTCAAGACCAAACATCGCGGCAACCGTCGCTGTAGCGACTCCGTGCTGGCCGGCACCTGTCTCTGCTATGATCCTCTTCTTACCCATTCTCTTGGCAAGCAGTATCTGACCTATGGTGTTGTTTATCTTATGTGCTCCGGTGTGACAAAGGTCCTCTCGTTTAAGATATATCTTAGCGCCTCCAACCTTATCCGTGAGTCTCGATGCATAATAAAGCGGGGTCGGCCTGCCGACATATTCCTTTAAGTAGTGATTCAACTCTGTCTTGAACTTCTTATCTACTTTATACTTAAGATAGGCTTTCTCAAGCTCAATAACCGCCGGCATCAAAGTCTCGGATATGAACCTTCCTCCAAACTCTCCAAAGTGACCATTCTTATCAGGTAATTTTTTCATTATTTTTCAGTAGCCTTCCTTATCTCTCTTAAGAATTTATTTACCTTTGCGTGGTCTTTTATCCGCACCTCGCTCTCAAGCAAACTGCTGGCATCAACCGCAAATGGATTTACCGCCTTTATTGCCTCAACTACGTTCTCGTGAGACAGTCCTCCGGCGAGAATAACCTGCCCATACCTTTTAGCCTTAACAGCCAGATCCCAATTAAATGTTTTTCCTGTTCCGCCTACTTCGCCCTCAACATATGTGTCTAGCAGTATCGCTGAAGCGCCTGCCTCAAAGTACTCAGGTATAATCTCAAGGTCTTTCTCATTCCTGATTCGTAAAGCTTTAATTATCTTAACGTCCTTGATACCCTTCAACAAGGACGGCTTTTCTTCACCGTGAAGCTGAACGGTATTAATGGAGGTCTCCTTTACGGTCCTCATTATCGACTTCTCGGTCTCATTAACAAAAACCCCGACAGTGGAAACAAATGGAGGTAGAACCTCTACGATCTTTTTGACAGAAGGAGGACCCAGGTAACGCTTGCTTCCTCCCCAAATAACAAATCCGAGTGCATCAGCGCCTGCCATGACCGATGCCGTTGCGTCTTCAATACTTGTTATCCCGCAAATCTTCACCCGAATTCTCATTAAACAGCCTCCGTAAGTAAGGTTCTAAGTTTGAGTTCAATGTCAGCCTCTCTCGTAAGGGCCTCCCCGATAAGAAAAGCATCTGCACCGTAGCCTTTAAGTTCAAGAATGTCCTCTCGTGTGTTTATCCCTGACTCGGCCACCATTATAATATCATCAGGAACAAGCTCTGACAATTCTTTTGTGACCCTAGTATCGGTAGAAAAAGTCCTTAAATTTCGGTTATTTACACCGACAATCTTAGAGCCTGCATCAAGTGCGATTCCAAGCTCTTCTTTTGAGTGTACCTCAACAAGCGCTGCCATACCGAGGCTCTCAGTAAGAGCTAAGAGCTCGCTCAACGTCTCCGGCGTAAGACACGCAACGATCAAAAGCAAGGCATCCGAACCAATAGCCCTTGACTCATAGACCTGATAAGGGTCGATTATGAAGTCCTTTCTCAGGACCGGTAGCGAAATAGCCTCCTTAACAGCTGTTACATAATCGAGGCTCCCTAAAAAATACTTATCCTCTGTGAGAACGGATACCGCACAAGCTCCGGCTCTATCATAAATAGAAGCGATCTCGACCGGATCGAACTCCTCTCTTATTATGCCCTTGGAAGGTGATGCTTTCTTTACCTCGGCAATGATGTTAATACCGTCATGGGTAAGGGCAGCGGTAAAATCCCTTATCCCGCCAAGAGCTTTAGCTCTATTCTTAAGCTCATCATAGCTCTCACTAAAGCCATCAGCACTGAACAAAGCCTCAAGAGATTCTTTCTTATACTGTATTATGTCATCCAGAAAAGCCATATTATCTCTACTCTGAGGTAAGCTTCTTGAGGGCTTCAAGTTTTTCAAATGCAATGCCGGAATCTATCGCGCCTCTGGCAACCGCAACACCCTCTCCAAGCGAGTTTGCCTTGCCTGCCGCCACTATCGCAGGGGCGGCGTTCAAAAGAACTATGTCACGTTTAGGACCCTTGTCGCTGCCATTTAAGATATTAATAATTATTTTCGCGTTCTCTTCAGGCTCACCACCCTTAAGCTCACTGGCACTGCATGGCTCAAGCCCAAAGTCCTTGGGCTCAACATGATAGGAACGTATATCTCCATCCTTAAGTTCAGTTACCTTTGTAGAGGTCGTGAGTGTTATCTCATCCAACCCATCTTCACCGTGAACAACAAAGGCATGAACAGAACCCAGGTTAAGCAAAACTTTTGCCATCAGGTCGGTCAACGCAGGGTCATACACACCAAGAACCTGACACTTGGCTCCTGCCGGATTTGTCAGAGGTCCCAACACATTAAAAATGGTCCTGATACCTATCTCACCTCTTACAGGGGCTGCATACTTCATGGCTCCATGCAAGAGTGGAGCGAAAAGAAAACCGATACCAACTTCATGTATGCACTGCTCTACCTTTGCTACATCTACCTCTATATTCACACCAAGTGCCTTAAGAACATCGGCACTCCCGCTCTTTGATGTGACAGAACGGTTACCATGCTTTGCAACGACGATACCAGCGCCTGCCACTACAAAAGCAGCACATGTAGAGATATTAAAGGTCATTGACTTATCTCCTCCGGTACCGCAGGTATCCACCGTAAGTCCTTCGGGAGCGTTTACTTTCGTGGATTTCTCTCGCATAACAGTGGCCGCGCCTGTAATCTCGGAAACTGTTTCGCCCTTCATTCTTAATGCGGTTATAAGAGCTGCTATCTGAGCAGGGGTCGCGTCGCCGCTCATTATCTCATTCATGGCTGATATCATCTCTTCAGTTGAGAGGTCCTGCCCTGCTACGACCTTTGAGATACCTTCTTTTATCATTTGATGCTCCTTTTCACTTTGAACCCTTTAGAAAGTTACCCAATAACTTTTTTCCTTCGCCTGTAAGTATCGATTCGGGATGGAACTGCACGCCCTCAAGGTCAAAGTCCTTATGCCTTATCCCCATGATCTCATCATCCTCGGTCCAAGAACTCACCTCAAAAGAGTCGGGCAAGGTCTTCTTGTCAATTATCAGAGAGTGATACCTGGTTGCTTCAAAAGGATTGGGAAGTGATGAGTAAATATTTTTGCCGTTGTGAAAGACCATACTTGTCTTGCCGTGCATAAGTTTCTGCGCTCTAACAATGGACGCGCCGAATGCATAGGCGATGGATTGATGCCCAAGGCAAACTCCAAGTAGCGGTGTCTTGCCGGAGAAATGCTTTATAACATCGACAGAGATACCGGCCCGCTGCGGGTCGCCCGGCCCGGGAGATATAACTATCTTCTCAGGCTTTAGCTCCTCCAACTCGGGAACGGTTATGCAATCGTTCCTGAAAACTTTAACCTCTGCGCCAAGTTCAGCCATATACTGTACAAGGTTATAGGTAAAAGAATCATAGTTATCAATCATCACGATCATAAGTTTGGTTTCCTTTTTATATCTCTTCCCTGCTCACACTAACAGCTTTTAGTATTCCGGCTGCTTTGTTTACTGTCTCTTGATACTCACTCTCCGGGTCGCTGTCGGCTACTATGCCCGCCCCTGCCTGAAGGTAGCACTTTCCATCCTTAACAAGCACTGTCCTTATGGTTATACACACGTCCATGTCTCCGTTAAAGGAGAAGTATCCGACGCAACCGCCGTAAACACCGCGCTTACAGGGCTCCACCTCTTCAATGATCTCCATCGCCCTTATCTTAGGCGCACCGCTGAGCGTTCCCGCCGGGAAGCTTGCCCTTAACACATCAAAAGAATCGACGTTGTCTGCTTTAATGCCATGTACATTGGATACTATATGCATGACATGAGAGTATCGCTCAATGACCATAAGCTCGTCCACTTTAACCGAGCCTGTACGTGAGACCCTCCCGATATCATTCCGTCCAAGATCAACAAGCATTATGTGTTCTGCTCTTTCCTTTGGGTCAGCCAAGAGCTCTTTTTCAAGAGCTTCATCCTCTTTAGCGTTACCACCTCTGGGCCTGGTACCTGCTATAGGCCTGACATTAATCTCATCACCCTCAACCTTAACAAGTATCTCAGGTGAGCTTCCGGCGAGTTCAATGTCACCGAGACGAAGGTAGAACATATAAGGTGAAGGATTTATTGTTCTTAGTGCTCTATATATACCCAGAGCACTGCCGTCATATTTTGTCACAAAGCGCTGCGAGATCACTGCCTGTATTATATCGCCTGAGCGGATATACTCTTTTGTTGACTCAACACTTTTCAAAAAATCCTCTTTCTTAAAGTTTGAGTCGACTGATACATCTACCGCCTCTTTTTTAAGAGGAGCCTTTTGGAGCGGCGCTCCAAGCTTTTCAATAAACATATCTATCTTAGCTGTAGCCTTATTATATGAGTCCTCAACAGAATCACTCTCATTCAAGAACACATTAGCTATGACCATGATCTTTTGCTTTACTCTATCGAATACAAGCATTGTATCGGTCAACATCTGATACATATCATATAACTGAAGCTCATCTGTCGTCGTATCAGGAAGCTTTTCAAAGTGACGAACCATGTCATAACCAAGATAACCAATAGAGCCGCCTGTAAACATCGGCACTCCATCTACCTTGGCCACCTTAAACTTGGACATAAAGTTCTTTAAGGTTTCAAGGGGGTCACCCGTGACCTCGCGTTCTACTCCGTCCTCTATTATCTCCGTAATGTCACCCTTACTTCTTATGACGGCACGCGGCGCGACACCTAAAAAGCTGAACCTTCCCCACTTCTCTCCGCCCTCTACGCTCTCGAGCAAAAAAGCGTCCTTGCCGTCATCTATCTTCATGAATGCAGAGACAGGGGTATCCATATCCGAGAGCACCTCCCTGTATACAGGAATAACATTAGACGCCTCAGCGTGTGATATAAACTCTTCTTTCGAAGGAAAATGCGTTGTCTTTTCCATAACTTATAATTTTATCAGAGTAGCCTTTAACAGTCAATAATCATGCTACCCTGCCTTACCTTTCTATATCTAACAGAATATTTGTTAATAAGAATAAAAAAAGGCCGTGACATTGAATCTGCCACGGCCTTTATAAAAGTTAATTAACTACTATCCTAATTTCAACTCATACAAG